>NZ_JBHTSF010000291.1:0-5675 GCF_042795295.1 Streptomyces sp. NPDC056486 | reverse complement strand
TCCGCACCCGGCCGCGAAACCGAAGCCCCCAAGCCAGCTGTCCCGAGAGTCCCGCCCCTGGGCCGTCCGGTCGTCTTCCCTCGCGTGGTGGAGGGGCGGGAGTCAAGGGTGGCCCGCAGGGCCATCGGCGTAGCCGACGCGACGCAGGAGCGCCCTTTACTCCCGGCCCGTAACCGCCAATCTGGGTTCAACCGGACGGCCCCGGCAACCCGACCAACACCGGATCAGTACAGCCCCGTTGACGTCGGCGTCGACGAGCATGCGGGCAGGTGAACCTCAAGGTCCTACAGGCGGGTGCTCATGAGCCCCTACTCCGTCCGCTCCGCGTCGTCCTGCCATCCCGCGTCGCCCCGCAACACCCCGTACCGCACCCCGTCCCGCCACTGCCCGTCCCGGAACAGCACGCTGCGGGAGACGCCCTCACTGGTGAAGCCCGCCTTCTCCAGCGCTCGGCACTCGGCGATGTTCCCGGTCTCGGTGTCCGCCTCGATGCGCATCACGGAGGTATGCGCGAAGAGGTAGCGCACCAGCAGCCGCTGGGCCCGGGTGCCGAGACCGCGCCCGCGGGCCTCCGGCAGCAGCTGGATGCCGATGTTCCAGTAGTACGAGGTCCGGAAGACCACGACCTTGCGCCATGCCACAAAGCCGAGGGTCTCACCGTCGGAGACGACCATCAGCAGACCCTTGTCGTCGCCGAGCATGCCGTCCTTGTCCCAGCGCCGCCGAAAGGTGCGGGGGTCCCGCCACCCTTGCCACTGGAACTCCCCGCAGGCCTCCGGGTCGGTGAGGAACCGGTCGAGCAGGTCCAGATCATCCTCACGAACGGGCCGCAGTCGCAGCTGCAGCCGCAGCCGCGCAAGATCGTTGTCGCTCATCGGAGCCACGATAATCGCGAACTCCGTTGTCAGGTACGTCAGGTACGCCCTTTACCTCGTCCCGTGCCCGCCCGCGTCCCCCTCCCCGAAGGCCTGCGTCACCGCGAGGCTGTCCTCGTACACGTGATGGCGGGTGATGAGGCCGCCCTCCACCGTGAGGTGCAGCGCGAAGCGGGCCCGGTAGGGGATTCCTGTCGGCCGGGCGGTCTGGCGGATCTCGCCCAGTACGACGGCGTGCGCGCCGTCCACAAGGATGTGCTCGACCTGGGTCGCGGCTTCCCCGGCCACATGATGCCCGGCAAGCTCCCGGTAGTGGGTGGCGGCATCGGCGCGGGTGGCGCGGTGACGGATCCACGGTGTGGCGGCACGGCCGTGCTCGGCCTCCGGCCAGCTCAGCTTCCAGTCCGCGTCATCGGCGTACAGCGCGGCGATGCGCTCGGGGTCGCCCTCGCCGATGCGGCCCAGCAGGTCCTCCACTACGGAGCGGGTGGTGGGGGTAGTAGGGATGGTGGGGGTGGTGGGGGTGGTACTGGACATGGTCCCTCCTCGTCCGGCCTGGCGTGGGGCGCCTGCGCGGCCCGCCCTTGATCCTTTCCGCCTTGGGTGGTGGTGGCCATTACCCCCCGAGTAATCGACGTGAATCGCGGCCCGTGCGGTGCGAAGATCGCTCCATGAGCAGTTTCGACGCACTTGTGGCGGAAGCGGATTCGGCCCCGACCGAGGGCTGGGACTTCTCCTGGTTCGAGGGGCGGGCCACGGAGGAGCGGCCCTCCTGGCGGTACGCCCACGCCATGGGGGAGCGCCTCGGGCACGCCACCGCGTCCCTCGACATCCAGACCGGCGGCGGCGAAGTCCTCGCCTCCGCGCCCGTGCTTCCGCCGCTCGCCGTCGCGACGGAGGGGTGGCCGCCGAACGTCGCCAAGGCCACCGGGCTGTTGCATCCACGGGGCGCGGTGGTCGTGGCCTCTGCGGAGGACGCGCCGTTGCCGTTCGCGGCGGAGGCGTTCGACCTGGTCACCAGCAGGCATCCGGTGAAGGCGAATTTCGACGAGATCGCGCGCGTGCTGCGTCCCGGGGGGACGTACTTCGCCCAGCATGTGGGCCCCGCCAGCGTCTTCGAGGTCGTCGAGTACTTCCTTGGGCCCCAGCCCGATTCGGTACGGAACGGACGTCATCCCGACGGAGAGCGGGCCGAGGCGGAGGCGGCGGGCCTTGAGATCGTCGATCTGCGGGCCGAGCGGCTTCGGATCGAGTTCTACGACATCGGGGCCGTCGTCCACTTCCTGCGGAAGGTCGTGTGGATGGTGCCGGACTTCTCGGTGGAGAGGTACGGGGCGCGGCTACGGGAGTTGCACGAGCGGATCGAGGCGGAGGGGCCCTTCGTGGCCCACAGCACACGGCATCTCTTCGACGCCCGGAAGCGCTACGGGAAGCGCTACCGGAAGCGCTAGGGGGCGGCTTCGGCGCCGCCGATTCAGCGCCCGCAAGCGGGCCAAGGGAAGGCCGTACGACCTACGCGTGAGCGCCCACGGTCACAGGCCCCACCACCAACTCCGCCCGCCCCTCAAGCACTTCCCCCACCCGTTCCACCTGCCCCGCAAGCTCCCGCTCCTGCGCGGTGCTCAGCGAGGCAAGCGGTTCGACCGTGACCGTCAGTCGGCGCCCGGAGCGGCGCTGGTGCCAGACGCCCGCCACGACCCCGTCGATCAACAGCACAGGGAAGTTGCCGGCCTGGCCCCCGGCCAGCGCCCGCTCGTAGGCCCGCCCGGGGAAGAGCCGTTCGCGCGGGTGGGAGGCGATGACGTACGCGTCGAAGTAGGGCAGCAGCCGCACACCCCGCACCGGCTCCCCCGGAAACTCCGTGTCACCCGCGACCACCCACGCCGAAGGCACCCCGTCCATCTCCACCGCCTCGATCTCTCCGGCGGAAGCCAGCGACGCGAAGAGGCTGCTCGCCCAACCACCCGGCGCAGCAGCCCACTTGGCGAACTCGGCCGGCGTCGCAGGCCCGTACGCGTACAAGAAGCGCCGCAGCAGACGCCCCGTAGCCACCTCGGCAGGGAGTGACGGCTCCCCGGAGTCGGAGTCCGAGGTCGGGGGGCGGGTGTACGTCACCTTGCGGCCCCGGTTCGGCGCGAAGCACAGCACCCCGCGGTGCCCCGCCAGATGCATGACCGAGCGCCAGCGCGGCCACATCCCCTGGAAGGCGGGCAGTACCAGATCGCCCGCCCAGGGCCCCGTACGCGCCACCACCTCATCGCTGAGCTCGTCGATGGTCAGCCGGGCCCCGTCCAACGCCTCACCGATCGCGTTCACGATCTCCTCCGTCTGGGACGGAGTCAGCCGATCGCCCGCCTTGAAAGGGCTCGGCCCGCCCGGGATCGCTGACAACGCGCCTGTCCAGAGGGGGAGTTCGGCGGTCGGCAGGAAGTGGATCGTGCCGCGCGGCCCGTACGTCTTGACCAGGCTCGGCTCCTCGCCCCACAGCGCCTCGCGTACGTCCTGCCGGGTGGCCCCGTCCATCCGCAGCCCCACCGACAGCTCGGCGGCCGACGACACCTGCGCCTGCGCGGCGAGCATCGCGTCGACGACCTCGCCGGGTCCGGCCTCGCCCGGCTTGGCCGGTGTCCGAAGGAACTGCCGTTCCATCCGCCGGGCGTTGGCGGCACTCCACGTGACGGCGGCAGGGGCGCTCATCGAAGGTCTCCTTCGGTACTGTCGGTCGGTACTGTCGACCGGGTAAGTGGCTCTGCGGACACGAGGAGTGGACCATGCCGAAGCACGGCACGGAGGGCAATTCGGAGAGCACCAAAGACGGCGTCAAGGAGGGCAAGCAGCTGTACGTCTGCGGCCTCGACGCCGCCGTCGACGTCGTCGGCGGCAAGTGGAAGCCGATGATCCTCTGGGCGCTCTACGCGGGCAGGACACTCCGCTTCGGCGAGCTCCGGCGGCACATCACCGGAATCAGCGAGAAGGTGCTCATCCAGCAGCTGCGCGAGCTGGAGTCCGACGGCATCGTGCACCGCGAGGTGTACAGGGAGGTGCCGCCGAAGGTCGAGTACTCGCTGACCCCCCTCGGCCTGTCCCTGAACGAGGCGCTGATTCCGCTGGGCGTCTGGGGCGACGAGCACATGGAGCAGCTGGTGGCCAACCGCGAGTGCAAGAAGGAGGGCACCGCCGCCTGACGGGAAACGCCTGCCTTGCGGGCAACGCCCGACGGGAAAACCAGGCAAGTGGTTGCCTCGCTCGTCGATCGTTAGCGAAGTGATCCCGATCGGCGCCCAAGTGATCCCGAAGCGGGTCCCGTTGATTCCGCATCGTTATCGAGACCCGCTCGATCTACGCCCGCACATCACGTAAGTTCAGACCAAGGCGAATTCGCGTGAGCAAAGCCACGTGTGCGGTGTCGCGCGGTGGAGGGGACTGCGCGGCCCGCTCGCCCTCAGTTCCTCCCGCCGGGGCCGCCGGGGCCACCGGGGCCGCCGGAGCCGTCTGAATCACCACAATCACCACAATCACCGGTCCGCACCTCGACCCGCGCACCCCGGCGCACGCCCCACCCGGCCATCGCTCCGGCCTCCGTCTCCAGGACATGCCGGGCCCGCAGCCGGGGCCGCCCGATCCGCCCGGGACGCATCGTCCGCACGGACAGCACCCGCAGCTCCCGGTCCAGGTACGCCACGTCGATGGCGAACCGCATCCGCACCGTGTGCACGCTGTTCGCCGGACTCAGGAGCAGTGCCCCGGTCACCCCGTCCCTGCCGAGCAGCCCGCGTCGCCGCGCACCGGCGGACTCCGCGATCTCCAGGGGAAGTGTTCGGCCGGTCGGAAGGAGAAGCGTCGCCATGCGAGCCGAAGCTAGCGGCCCGCCCGCCCACCGCGTCAAGCCCGGCCCGCCCACCGCGCCAGACGATCACCCATGGCCACCCCGTCAAGCGAGCACCGGCACCCCGTCCCCCCTATGGGCTACCGCCGCGCGGGGCCGAAATCTGTCACCGGGGCCGAAATCCGGTGGGAGAACAGGGCCCCGGAGTCGTCAGGCGACTTCGGAGAGTAGTTGTGGAGCGCCGATGCGCGCAGCATCACTTACGAAGGGTTATGGTGGAAACCCCCCCTCGGGCCGGTCCATCTCCCCCCCATGGACCGGCCCGATTTTTTATGCCCGGACGCGGGTTCTCATCCAAACCCCGTGCCGTCCGCGCCACAGACCGGCCCATCGCGGAGCTGAAGTCTCCGGATATGGTCAGGGACATGTCGAACCAGTTCCCCCCACCACCCCATGACCCGCAGGTCAACCCCCCGTCGGGCCTCCCCGGTTACCCCGGCCCGGCGCAGGATCCCGCGTACGGAAACGGCTACGGAAACGGCTACGGATACGGCCCCGTCGCCCCGCACACGATGCCCGGCGTCGTCCGCGCCGCACAGATAGTCGTCTGGGTGCTCGGCGGACTCACCCTGATCGGAGTGATCGGGCTGGCGGCCGCGGGTGACCCGGAGACGGCCGGAGCGGCCGCAGGCGTGAACCTGTGCCTCATGGTGGCCGGTGGCTTTGCCTTCACGTTCAAGAACGCGGGTAACGGCATACGCGTGACCTGCATCGTCCTGATGAGCGTGCAGATCGCTTTCGGGCTCGGCGGCCTCGCCTCCGGCAACCCGGGAGGCATCCTGGGTCTGCTCGGCTCGGTCGCCTCGGTCATCCTGCTCGCCCAGGCTGCCGCGGGCGCCTGGTTCAAGCGCCCGCGCACCCACTAGGCGCGTCCCTTGTCGCCTCCCCCGTCGCGTCCCCTATATAGGGGACGC
>NZ_JBHTSF010000290.1:0-5755 GCF_042795295.1 Streptomyces sp. NPDC056486 | reverse complement strand
CATCTACACTCTAAGAGAAGAGCTCTCCCGCTGAGCTAATCGCGCGGGTGAACCTGCGTGTGCTGCGAACTGCGTGCGCGATACTGGGATTGAACCAGTGACCTCTTCCGTGTCAGGGAAGCGCTCTCCCGCTGAGCTAATCGCGCGGGGATCCTTGCGGACCAGATTTTCAGTTGTGCTGCGTGCGCGATACTGGGATTGAACCAGTGACCTCTTCCGTGTCAGGGAAGCGCTCTCCCGCTGAGCTAATCGCGCTTGGAGGTGGAGACGGGATTTGAACCCGTGTAGACGGCTTTGCAGGCCGTTGCCTCGCCTCTCGGCCACTCCACCAGGAGTGCGGGGGGTCGGGAAGATCCCCCACTTCCTGCGAGCGGACGACCAGGTTCGAACTGGCGACCTCAACCTTGGCAAGGTTGCGCTCTACCAACTGAGCTACGTCCGCTTGTCTTTCCCGGCCCGCTCACGCGTCCCGGCGACGTGTTGAACTCTAGCGGATTCCTGGGCCAGTACAAAAACGCGTTTGCGCAGCGTGCTGCGCTGTCACCGGCCCGGGGCGCCACCAGGACACCGGTCATAGACTCACAGACGTGCACAGCGCCCGTCAGATGTCCTCCCGGCCGCCCTCCGGGGCGCCTCTGCCCATGGCGCGCTTCGGCGGCCTGCTCGCGACCGGCCTCAGGGACGTGACCAGCGATCCCTCGGCCCTTGACTCCCGCGGTTTCTGGGCGGTCAGCGCGAGCTTCGAGGGCGAACTGGTCTGCGCCCGCTTCGACGACGTACGCGAGGAGCCGGTGCCCGCTCCGGTGCCCGGGGCGTGGCAGGGCCCGGCCGTCGGTGACTGGACGTCGTCGCTCGACCGCACCGCGTACGTGGACGGTGTGCGACGTGTGCGCGAACACATCGCGGCGGGCGACGTCTATCAGGCGAACCTCTGCCGCGTGCTGTCCGCGCCGGTTGCCCAGGGCGCTGACGTTGACGCCCTGACAGCGCTCCTCGCGCGCGGGAACCCCGCTCCGTACGCCGGAACGATCCGTCTGCCCGAGCACGGGGTCGAGATAGCGACGGCATCTCCCGAGTTGTTCCTGCGCCGCGAGGGGCGCGTCGTCGAGTCGGGGCCGATCAAGGGCACGGGCCGGACCGAGGCCGATCTCCTCGAAAAGGACCACGCCGAGAACGTCATGATCGTGGACCTCGTGCGCAACGACCTCGGTCGGATATGCGTCTCCGGCTCCGTGACCGTCCCCGACCTGTGCGTGGTCGAGAAGCACCCCGGGCTCGTCCACCTCGTCTCCACCGTCCGGGGCGAGCTCCGCCCCGACGCCGGCTGGCCCGAACTCTTCGGGGCCGCCTTCCCGCCCGGTTCCGTCACCGGCGCGCCCAAGTCCAGCGCCCTGCGCATCATCGACGCCCTGGAGACCGCGCCCCGCGGTCCGTACTGCGGCGGCATCGGCTGGGTCGACGCCGACCGGGGCACCGGCGAACTGGCCGTCGGCATTCGCACCTTCTGGATCGATCGCGCGCGGGGCGTGCTGCGGTTCGGCACCGGCGCGGGGATCACCTGGGGCTCTGACCCCGAGGGGGAGTGGCGGGAGACCGAACTGAAGGCGGAACGGCTGCTGGCGGTAGCGTCAGGAGCGTACGAAGTGAGTGGAGGGAGACCATGGTGAAGATCTGGCTCAACGGTGGCCTGCAGGACCTCGAGACCGCCCGTGTCTCCGTGCTCGACCACGGGCTCACCGTCGGCGACGGAATCTTCGAGACGGTGAAGTCGGTCGAAGGGCGGCCCTTCGCGCTGACCCGGCACCTGGACCGGCTCGCCCGTTCGGCGCGCGGCCTCGGCCTGCCGGAGCCGGACCTCGACGAGGTGCGCGCGGCCTGCGCCGCGGTTCTCGACGCCAACCCGATGCCGCTGGGGCGGCTGCGCATCACGTACACCGGAGGTCTCTCGCCGCTCGGCTCGGACCGCGGTGATCAGGGGCAGACGCTGGTCGTCGCCATCGGCGAGGTCCAGAGGCGGCCCGACGCGACCGCCGTGATCACGGTGCCGTGGACCCGTAACGAGCGCGGCGCCCTGACCGGCCTGAAGACCACGTCGTACGCCGAGAACGTCGTCGCCCTTGCGCGCGCCCACGAACGGAGCTCTTCGGAGGCGCTGTTCGCCAACACGGTGGGGCAGCTGTGCGAAGGCACGGGATCGAACGTCTTTGTCGTGCTCGACGGCGAGATCCACACGCCGCCGGTCGCCTCCGGGTGCCTGGCGGGCATCACGCGCGCGTTGGCCGTCGACTGGACGAACGCGCGCGAGACGGACCTGCCGTTCGACGTCCTCGACCGCGCCGACGAGGTGTTCCTGACCTCGACGCTCCGTGACGTCCAGGCCGTGCACCGGATCGACGGGCGCGAACTGCCGGGCGCACCGGGCCCGGTGACCGCGAAGGCGATGCGGATCTTCGACGAGCGGGCGGCGGACGACCTCGACCCGTGACCGGTCGGGTGACATTGGGTGACAGACCGCAAGTGCACGTAATCCTGATGACGCTCGAGCCGCAGGGCGGGTAGAACACCACTGATGACCACGACCCTGCGGCCGACCGGGCCGCTTCACCAGAGCGCTGACGGCGCCAAGTCACGCACGTACGAAGTGCGTGTGAACAGCCGTCCTGTCGGCGGGATAGAACTCGCCACGCACGCCGTGTTCGGACCTGCCGTCGCCGAGATGCGGGACCTGAGCATCAAGGAACCCGACCGCAGGCGCGGGCGTGCCACCGTCGCCGTGCTCGCCGCCGAGGAGGTGGTGCGCGGCTGGGGCTGCAACCGCATCGAAGTGGCCGTGCCCGCCGAGGCCGCGGCGGCCCACCGCCTCGCCGTCTCCCTCGGCTATAGGGAGCGCAACCGCCAGATGACCAAGCCCCTGACCGCCGAGCCGCCCGCGCTGCCGGCGGGTGTCGAGGGGCGGGAGATGACCGAGGACGAGTACGAGGTGTGGCTGGCCCGCGAGAAGGAGGACTACGCGCAGACCTGGATCGAGCGCGGGGTTCCTGAGGCGGAGGCGCGAGCCAAGTCCGACGCCGACCACGCCGACCATCTGCCCCAGGGCCTCGCCACCCCCGGCACCAGCCTCAGCGTGCTCACCCACGAGGGCACGAAGGTCGGCACCCTCTGGCTCGCGCTGCGCGACGGCGACGCGTTCGTCTTCGACGTCGAGGTCGACGAGGAGTACCGCGGACTCGGCCACGGCCGTTCCCTGATGCTCCTGGCGGAGACGCAGGCCCGCGCGGTGGGCCTGCGCCGCATCGGCCTCAATGTCTTCGCGGGCAATGCCCCGGCCCTCGGCCTGTACGAGTCCCTCGGCTACGAACCGGTCATGTATTACGTCTACAAGCAGCTGCTCTAGGAGGCCCCAGGGGGCTCTAGGAGCCGTCCTGCCCGGAGGCCGCGAGCAGGAGGTCCGTGATCTCCTCGACGCGATCGCGCAGGCCGTCCTGGCTCTTGCCGCCGTCGAGGCGCTCGCCCCCGATGACGTACGTCGGTGTCCCGGTGACGCCGATCGCCTTGCCCTCGGCCTGGTCGGCGTCGACGATCAGGATGTGCCTGCCGTCGACGAGGGCGGTGTCGAACTCCTCGGCATCGAGGCCGAGCGCGCGTGCGGTCTCGACCAGGAAGGGCTCGCCCTTGCGGGTCAGCTCCTCGACGTTGCCGAGCACGGCCTCGACGTACGGCCAGCCCTGCCCCTGCTCGAAGGCTTCCTCGGCGGCCTGGGCGGCGGCGAACGCGTGCTTGTGCTTCTCGAGGGGGAAGTGCCGCAGACGCAGGTCGACGCGGTCGCCGTAGTGGGCGCGGAGCGCGCGTACGTCGTCCAGGGCGGTCCGGCAGTCCGGGCACTCCAGCTCGCACCAGATGTCGATGACGAGGGGACCGGTGGGGCTGGTGGGGGCATCGGGGACAGAGTCGCTCATGGGACACAGTCTTTCAGCCTGAGAGCGCCCTGCCGACCGGGGCCGCGGCGGTGACCGGAACCTGCGGAGGAGGCGTGACCCTGATATGTCCCTGAAGTCCGCTCGGGGCGTGGCTTGTGAGGGCCCACCCGGTGCAGGATGGAGGAGAAGACGGTGTCCACGCCACCGTCTGCGCCCGCACGCCGCACGCCTGGAGGATCCGGATGATTGCCGAGACCGTCTGTTCCGCCGTATCCGCGGCCGGCCTCGGCATTGCCGCGATCACGGCCTACCGCAAGCGTTTCCTCGCGGCGACACGCCTCGCCGCCTATTCCCTGGTCCCGGTCGGTCTGGTGATGACCGGCGTCGTCGGATGGCTGGCCGACACCGCCTTCAGCATGAAGGCCTGGGTGGGCTTCGGCGTCCTCGGCGTCGCCTGGCTGCTCTTCATGACCACCCGAGCCGTGGAGCGCCGATCCGGCGGCACCCGCAAGGAGCGCAAGGCCGCGAAGGCGGCCCAGCGCGAGGCGGTGGCCCCCGCGGCCTCCGCGCCGTCGCTGGGGCAGGGCGCCCGCCCGGCCGCCCAGGCTGCGGACCGGCCGAAGACCGCGGCCGCGCCCAAGGAGGACTTCAGCGACATCGAGGCCATCCTGAAGAAGCACGGCATCTGAGTACGGAATCTCTGAGTACGGAATCGGAGTACGGCATCCGACGGGAGCGAGCGCCGTCGTCAACAACCGTCCTCGTCGGACGGGCATGAGACTCCCTCGTTCGTGTGGACGGTGGTGCCGCCGAATCCGACGAGGTGCGTCGCCGACGGGCCATGGACGGGACGTGTGGGACGCCTGACTTGTGCAGGTCACCGAATGCGGCGAACTCCCGCGCTTTCCTGGCGTGTTGGTAACCGGCACCCCCGGGACTGCGTCATCATCGCCGCGAGATGCAGGACACCGCACAGGGCGATGCCGCCCCGCCGAACGATGAGCGAGCCGCGACAGAAGACCCCAAGGGTTGTCTGTTCGCGCTCTCCCAGCCACCCCTGATGATCTTCCTGGCGGTGATCGGCGTTCTGCTCCTGATGGGGTCCTTGCACGATCTGCTGGGGCCTTAGGGCCACTGGGAGCCGCCGCGGCTGCGGGCTCAGCCCGCGGCTTCCTTGCGCCGGGCCCGGTAGGCGGCGACGTGCAGCCGGTTTCCGCAGGTGCGGCTGTCGCAGTAGCGGCGCGAGCGGTTGCGGGAGAGGTCGACGAAAGCGTGCCGGCAGTCCGGTGCCTCGCAGCGCCGCAGCCGCTCCTGCTCACCGGCGACCACGAAGAACGCGAGTGCCATGCCGCAGTCCGCCGCGAGGTGGTCGGCGATGGAGGCCCCGGGCGCGAAGTAGTGCACGTGCCAGTCGTAGCCGTCGTGGTCGGTGAGCCGGGGCGTGGTGCCCGCCGCCGCGATCAGTTCGTTGATCACCGCCGCCGCGGCCTGCGGCTCCGGCGCCGCGAAGACTTCGTGGAAGCGGCTGCGGATGTGCCGGACGCCGGCGAGGTCATGCTCCGAGAGCACGCCCACATCACTTATGTCGTGGCTTCGTACGAATTCGTCGAGGGCCGCCAGGTCCGCGAGCCCGTCCGTTCCGGTGTTCGCGGCGGCCTCGGTGTCCGGTGCGGTGTTCACCAGATCGACCACCGCGTCGAGTGCGCACCGGGTGTCGTGGGTGATCAGCACGATTTGCTCCCTGGCCTGGGGGTAGTGGGGTCTCCCCCGCTCATTGAGAGCTTGGGAGGGTGCCCGCCGATGCTGGCCGATGCTAGCGGCTTCACGACACGGCACAC
>NZ_JBHTSF010000289.1:0-5809 GCF_042795295.1 Streptomyces sp. NPDC056486 | reverse complement strand
ACGCCACCTCGACGGCGCTCGACGGCGCCCGCGGCGCGGACGTCGACGGCGTGCCGGTGCACTCCGTGCGCCTGCGCGGCCTCCTGGCCCACCAGGAGGTGCTGCTCGGCGGCGAGGGCGAGACCCTCACCGTCCGGCACGACTCGCTGCACCACAGCAGCTTCATGCCGGGCATCCTGCTCGGCGTACGCCGTGTGGTGAGCACTCCGGGCCTGACGTTCGGCCTGGAACACTTCCTGGACCTGAACTGACGCGGGCTGAACCGAGCTGAACCGAGCTGAACTGACCGTCATGCGAGCAAAGATCACTTACGCCGTCACGGCAGCCGTCCTGGTCGTCTACTTCGTCCTGGTCGGCAGCCGCGGCGTGCTCCTGATACAGCACGGCACCGCCCTCACCATCACTTTCGGTGTGGCGGTGCTCATCCTGCCGTTCATCGGCGTCTGGTTCCTCTGGAAGAACACCCAGTTCGTCCAGCGCGCCAACCGCCTCGCCGCCGAGCTCGAAGCCGAAGGCGGCCTGCCCGTCGACGAGTTGAAGCGCACCCCCGGCGGGCGTATCGACCGCGACTCGGCCGACGAGGTCTTCGAACGACGCAAGGCCGAGACCGAGGACTCACCGGACGACTGGCGCTGCTGGTTCCGCCTCGCCGTCGCCTATCACGACGCCCGGGACACCCCGCGCGCGCGACAGGCGATGCAGCGCGCGATCGCGCTGCACGCGGGTCGGCCGGTGAACGCCTAAGGTCTGGGGCTCAGGCGGTGGGCCGGTACTCGTCGGCCCACACCTCGATGGAGTCGGCCGCTCGATTGAAGGCCTCGTGCCGGGCCAGGAAGTCGGCATTACGGTCGGTGAGCAACGGAGGCTGGCTCCCGGCCCGCTGATCGCGTTGTACGAGGATGAGCGCCTGCCCCTGAACGGTGCGGGGCAGCCCGAGCCACCGCACGGGCTGCTGAGCCGTACGCACCGTCACGACCTGCGCCCACGGCACGGTCTGCGTCGTCAGGAAGGCCACACGACGCAGCCCGTGTGCGCTCACCCAGGTGCCCATCCGCAGCAGCCGCAGCGCGCTCACGATGACGACCACCGCGAGCCCCGCGCAGATCGCGGCACCCGCCAGTGAGTCCGCGAACGCGATGATCACGGCGGCGACGAGGACGAACGAGGCGAGCAGCAGAAGCAGCGCGGCTGCTCCCACCCGCCACGGGCCCGGCCGGTAGGGCCGTCGCCAGTGGTCGCGGTCGTCGAACGGCAGCGCGGCGTCGTCCGCCGTCTCGTCAAAGGCGCGGTCCGCCGTCAGGAAGGGCAGGGGCACGACTGAATCCTCACTCAATCCACGCACGGGCTGTGCCCGGTGAGGCTACCGAGCCCTGCTTGCGCGGACCACCCGTGGGGGCCCATGGGGGTCCATGGGGGTGCCTCCCACGCCTTTTAGGGCAGTGGGGGGAGTCAGGGGGCGGCGACGGTCGTCATCGACCGTTCGAGGCTTCAGACTGCTGGGTCTGTGCGGGTGCCTGATCGGGCGAAAGGGCGGGCATGCCGACCAGCAGGGAACCTGCGAGTCCGGCGACCACGACCAGGCCGACCAGGGTGCGGCCCACGACCTGAGAGGCCGACGGGCGCTCTCGGGGTGGGGGAGTGACATTGCTGCGGAACTGGTCGGCTTCGGCGATGAAGGCGAACGGAACGGGCTCGCGCCGACGGAACATGGGGTGCGCTTCTCCTCACGCGACTCGAACGTAACTCTGTTGTCTATACAGACGCTCGAAAGACCCAAATGGTGCCCGGTTTCGCCAAATTCGCCGAAGATTGTCGTGGCGGGACACCGAACGGCCGATTGTCAGTGCCGGGCCATAGAGTGGGCGCCGCCCGAGTGATGCACATGGAAGGACCCCGCCAGTGAGCGCGACCCCCACCGAAGACCTCAAGCCCAGCTTTCGCAGCGAGGTCACCGTCGAGTTGGTGAAGCATGCCGCGACCGACTCCGACGTCCTGTGGGCCGCCCGTGTCTCCACGGCCGGTGAGCAGTCCCTGGAGGAGCTCCAGAAGGACCCGGAGCGCTCAAAGGGCCTGATCAACTATCTGATGCGGGACCGCCACGGCAGCCCCTTCGAGCACAACTCGATGACGTTCTTCATCAGCGCCCCGATCTTCGTCTTCCGCGAGTTCATGCGGCACCGCGTGGGCTGGTCGTACAACGAGGAATCGGGCCGCTACAGGGAGCTCGAGCCGACGTTCTACGTCCCCGACGAGTCCCGCAAGCTGGTCCAGGAAGGCCGCCCCGGGAAGTACGTGTTCGTGGAGGGCACCCAGGCCCAGCAGGAGCTCACGAGCCGCGTCATGGAGGACTCGTACGTCCAGGCGTACGAGGCGTATCAGGAGATGCTCGCCGCCGGCGTCGCCCGCGAGGTCGCCCGCGCGGTCCTGCCGGTCGGCCTCTTCTCGTCGATGTACGCGACGTGCAACGCCCGTTCGCTGATGCACTTCCTCGGCCTGCGTACGCAGCACGAGCTCGCCAAGGTCCCGTCCTTCCCGCAGCGGGAGATCGAGATGGTCGGCGAGAAGATGGAAGAGCACTGGGCCAAGCTCATGCCCCTCACGCACGCCGCCTTCAACGGCAATGGACGTGTGGCTCCGTAAGGCACTGATGTACGGGTGGGCTGAGTGAGGTGTCCGTATTGCGGCATTTCGGGAAGTTCATCTAGCCTGATCAAACGGACCCGGCACTGCTTGAACCCCCGAGCAGGCAGTGCCGGGCTCCTCACTTGTCAGGTCCGCACACATCCCCCGAGGGGGGACCACGCGTTGAGCAGCGAGTAGCGTGTTACCCATGGCTCCGACCTCCACTCCGCAGACCCCCTTCGGGAGGGTCCTCACCGCCATGGTCACGCCCTTTACGGCGGATGGCGCACTTGACCTCGACGGCGCGCAGCGGCTCGCCGCCCACTTGGTGGACGCAGGCAACGACGGCCTCGTCATCAACGGCACCACTGGTGAGTCCCCGACCACCAGCAACGCGGAGAAAGCCGAGCTCGTACGAGCTGTAGTGGAAGCGGTCGGAGACCGGGCCCATATCGTCGCGGGCGTCGGCACGAACGACACCCGCCACAGCATCGAGCTCGCCCGCGACGCGGCTCGTGTAGGTGCCCACGGCCTCCTGACGGTCACGCCGTACTACAACAAGCCCCCGCAAGAGGGCCTGCTCCGGCACTTCACCGCGATCGCCGACAGCACCGAGCTGCCGGTCATGCTCTACGACATCCCCGGCCGCAGCGGCGTACCGATCAACACCGAAACGATCGTCCGCCTCGCACAGCACCCGCGGATCGTCGCCAACAAGGACGCCAAGGGTGACCTCGGCCGCGCCAGCTGGGCCATCGCCCGCTCCGGTCTTGCCTGGTACTCCGGCGACGACATGCTGAACCTGCCGCTGCTCTCCGTCGGCGCCTGCGGCTTCGTCTCCGTCGTGAGCCATGTGGTCACCCCGGAGCTGCGCGCGATGATCGATTCGTGGTCCACGGGTGACGTACAGAAGGCCACCGAGATCCACCAGAAGCTGCTCCCTGTCTTCACCGGCATGTTCCGTACGCAGGGTGTGATCACCACCAAGGCTGCGCTCACCCTGCAGGGCCGCCCCGCAGGACCGCTGCGGCTGCCCCTGGTCGAACTGTCGCCCGACGAGACGGCCCAGCTCAAGATCGATCTCGCCGCCGGCGGGGTACAGCTCTAACCACAGACTTCACAACTGAATACGCGAAACACCGCAGGACACCGACTGACACGGTCCTGCACCCACACCAAACAACTGCTACTGCACGAACGTCATGCGCGCCACGTGCCCTGGAGGTACGTGGCGCGTGTGGTGAGGAGAGTCTTTTGAGTCATCCGCATCCTGAACTCGGCGCCCCGCCGAAGCTCCCGAAGGGCGGCCTGCGGGTCACCCCGCTCGGCGGCCTCGGCGAAATCGGCCGCAACATGACCGTCTTCGAGTACAACGGTCGCCTGCTGATCGTCGACTGCGGAGTGCTCTTCCCCGAGGAGGAGCAGCCCGGAATCGACCTGATCCTGCCGGACTTCACGTCCATCAGGGACCGCCTCGACGACATCGACGGCATCGTGCTCACGCACGGCCACGAGGACCACATCGGCGGTGTCCCGTATCTCCTCCGCGAGAAGCCGGACATCCCGCTGATCGGCTCCAAGCTGACCCTCGCGCTCATCGAGGCGAAGCTCCAGGAGCACCGCATCCGTCCGTACACGCTCGAGGTCGTCGAGGGCGACCGCGAGCGTCTGGGCCCGTTCGACTGTGAATTCATCGCGGTCAACCACTCCATCCCGGACGCCCTGGCCGTCGCCGTCCGCACTCCCGCGGGCATGGTCGTCGCCACCGGCGACTTCAAGATGGACCAGCTGCCGATGGACGGTCGCCTCACCGACCTGCACGCGTTCGCGCGGCTGAGCGAGGAGGGCATCGACCTCCTTCTCTCCGACTCGACGAACGCCGAGGTCCCGGGCTTCGTCCCGCCGGAGCGCGACATCTCGAACGTGATCCGGGGCGTCTTCGCCGGCGCCCAGAAGCGGATCATCGTCGCGAGCTTCGCCAGCCACGTCCACCGCATCCAGCAGATCCTGGACGCGGCACACGAGTACGGCCGCAGGGTCGCCTTCGTGGGCCGCTCGATGGTCCGCAACATGGGCATCGCGAGGGACCTGGGTTATCTGAAGGTCCCGCCGGGCCTGGTGGTCGACGTCAAGACGCTCGACGACCTGCCCGACAGCCAGGTCGTACTCGTCTGCACGGGCTCGCAGGGTGAGCCGATGGCCGCCCTCTCCCGGATGGCCAACCGCGACCACCAGATCCGCATCGTCCAGGGCGACACGGTGATCCTGGCGTCGTCGCTCATCCCCGGCAACGAGAACGCGGTCTACCGCGTGATCAACGGCCTGACCCGCTGGGGCGCGAACGTCGTCCACAAGGGCAACGCCAAGGTGCACGTCTCCGGCCACGCGTCGGCGGGCGAGCTCCTGTACTTCTACAACATCTGCAAGCCCAAGAACCTGATGCCGGTCCACGGCGAATGGCGCCACCTGCGCGCCAACGCCGAGCTGGGCGCCCTCACAGGCATCCCGCACGACCGCATCGTGATCGCCGAGGACGGCGTCGTCGTCGACCTGGTCGAGGGCAAGGCGAAGATCGTCGGCAAGGTCCAGGCGGGATACGTGTACGTGGACGGCCTCTCGGTCGGCGACGTCACGGAATCCTCCCTCAAGGACCGCAGGATCCTCGGCGACGAGGGCATCATCTCGGTCTTCGTGGTGGTGGACTCCAGCACCGGCAAGTTCACCGGGGGCCCGCACATCCATGCCCGCGGCTCCGGCATCGACGACTCGGCCTTCGCGGCCGTCATGCCGAGGGTCCAGGAGGTCCTCGAGAAGTCGGCCCAGGACGGCGTCGTGGAGCCCCACCAGCTGCAGCAACTCATCCGCCGCACGCTGGGCAAGTGGGTCTCTGACAACTACCGTCGGCGCCCGATGATCCTTCCCGTGGTCGTCGAGGTCTGACCCGACACTGCGTCACTTCCGGAGCGGGGCGCCTCGATTTGCATCGGGGCGCCCCGCTCCAGTACGTTTACGTCTCCGCCTGAACGGGAAGCACCCCGCACTCACGTGCCCGGAGCAACCCAAACAGGGCGGGGAATTCCGACTCAGAATCTCTGATAAAGTCGGAACCGCCGGAAAGGGAAACGCGAAAGCCGAAAGGCCGGAGCGGAAACCTGAAAGGCGCCGAGGAAAATCGGACACGAAAGAG
>NZ_JBHTSF010000288.1:0-5972 GCF_042795295.1 Streptomyces sp. NPDC056486 | reverse complement strand
GTCCGAATGTCACCTGGAGATCAGGTGGCATCGGACCGGCGCTTCTCTCGTTCACGGCTGCGCGACGTGCGCGATGTGCGCGGCTTCGGGACGGCTCAGCGCTCGCCGCTCACCCGGCCCTGCAGCAGTCGCGAGAGCGCCGAGTGCACGTCGTCGAGCGAGCGCTCCGGCTGGAAGGCCTGCCAGTCGAGCGCCGCCACCAGGACCATCCCGACGAGCGCGGCGGCCGTCAGAGGGATGTCGATCTCCTCGCTGAGCTCGCCGTTCTCGACGCCTGCGCGCAGGACGTCCTCGACGACGGCCACCGCCTGCTGCCTGACCACCATCAGGGTGGACTGCCAGGCACGGTTGGTGCGCCACAGCTCGGCGACGTACAGCTGGGTGAAGGCCGGGTAGCGGTCGATGAAGACGAGGCCCGCCCGGATCATCGCGTCAAGCGCGTCGACCTGCCTGCCGCCGCTCCCCGCCACCTTCTCGGCCGCCTCCTTCAAGGAGGCGGTGAGCAGGCCGACGCCGTGCCGCAGCAGCTCTTCGAAGAGGACCGACTTGCTCGCGAAGTTGTAGTAGACCGTCCCTTTCGCGACCCCGGCCCGCTCGGCGATCTCGTCGACCGTCGTGGCCGAGAAGCCCTGCTCCGCGATGAGGGTGACGGCCGCCTCGTAGAGCTTCTGCCGGGTGGCCTCACGCCGGGTGCTGGTTGCGCTGCTGTCCATGGGCCCGATTCTCACAGGTCTTGCCGCCCGCACAGGCTCGGTCGCGGGTCTCACAGGCTCAGCTCCGGGTGCAGACGGTCCAGGGTCCACACCTGCTTGCGGTGCGCGGAGAGCGCGGTGAGCGCGAGGGCGCCCGCGGTGAAGGCCGTGAGGACCACGCATGCCTGCCATACGGGGCCGAGTCCGCCGCCCGTGATGAGCCTGCGCAGGGCGTCGACGACGTAACTCATCGGCAAGAAGGGGTGGATCGCGCCGAAGAAGGACGGACTCGTCTGGACGGGGTACGTGCCGCCCGCCGAGGTCAGCTGGAGCATCAGGAACGCGAGGACGAGGATCCGCCCGGCCGCCCCGAAGCGTGCGTTCAGCCACTGCACGATCGCCGCGAAGCAGCACGTCACCAGACAGAGGAAGCCCACCGTCCCGGCAGCCCGCGCCATCTGCAGACCGAGCCCCCAGTGCAGTACCGACATCAGGGCCGCCGTCTGGAGCACGCCGAGTGCGGCGACCGGCAGCCAGCCCGCGAACGCGATCCGCCAGGCGGAGGCGCCCGCGGCGAGCGCGCGCCGGTTGAGCGGCTGGATCAGCATGTACGCCACCATCGCGCCGACCCACAGGGACAGCGGGATGAAGTACGGGGCGAAGCCCGTGCCGTAGTTGGGCGCCTTGTGCATCGACTGGGAGGCGAGCTGTACCGGGTCGGCCATGACGTCGGTGCGCTGGTCGCGGTCGTTCTTGTCGTAGTCGGGGATCTTCTTGACGCCGTCGTGCAGCCCGCCGGACAGCTTCTCGGAGCCGTCGGCCAGCTTGAACATGCCGCCCTTGAGGTCGCTCGCGCCCGTCTGGAGCTTGCCGACGCCCGTGTCGAGGTCCGTGGCGCCGGTCTTGGCGGTGCCGAGGCCGGTGTGCAGCTTCGCGGCGCCCTTGGTGACCTTCCCCGCGCCCGTGTTGAGGTCGTTGATCTGGGTGACGGCCTTGTCCAGGTCCTCGTCCAGGCGCGGTGCGCGTTCGGCCAGGTCCTGGGACTTCTTCTGCAGCGTGGTCAGGTGCTTCTTGAGCTTCTTGACGTCGCTGTTCTGGTCCTTGACCACGGTGTTCATGTCGTCCGCGATGGTCGACACGTTCTCCGCGGCGGTCTTGGCCTCCTTGATCTTCGGACAGGCCGGGTCGGGCACCGGGAGGTCCACGCAGCGCTCCGTGTAGAAGTCGCCGATGGTCTCGGACCCCTTCTTGGCGCCGTCGGCCGCCACGGGCGCGAGCTTGACCCAGGTGTTCAGGTGGTTCCGCAGGGCCTTGGAGGAGTCGGCGACGAGCTGGGCCGTGTCCCCGATGGTCTTGCCGTTGTCCTTGAGGAAGGGACGCACCTCGTCCGCGGTGCCGTTGACCTTGTCGGCCAGCTTCTGAGTGCCGTCCGAGACCTTCTTCGAACCGCTCTCGAGGTCGCCGGCGCCCTTGTCGAGCTTCTTGATGCCCCCGGCCAGGTCGCTGCTGCCGTCCTTGGCGTCGTCCAGGCCGGTCACGAGCTTCTTCGAGCCCTTCTTGGCCTCACCGATGCCGCTGTCGAGCTTGTCGGCACCCTTGGCGGCCTTCTCGGTCTTCCCGTGGATGTCGGAGAACGAGACGAAGATCTTGTCGAGGAAGGAGCGCGACGCCTTGGTGGAGGCCGCCGTGCGCACCTCGGAGAAGACCGTCCGGGAGATCTGCCCGACGATGTAGTTGTTGGCGTCGTTCGTACGGACCCGCAGAGCGCCCGTCTCCGGAGAGTCCCCCGAACTCGACGCGACGCGCTTGCTGAAGTCGGACGGCATCGTCAGGGACAGGTAGTACGTCCCGTCCTCGACGCCCTTGCGCGCCTCGGCGGAACTCACCTCGTGCCAGTCGAAGGTCTTGCTGTCCTCGAGCCCGTCGACGATCCCGTCGCCCACCGCGAGCTTCTTGCCCGCGGCCGTGGCTCCCTTGTCGTCGTTGACGAGCGCCACGGGTATGCGGTCGAGACGGCCGTACGGGTCCCAGAACGAGCACAGGTACAGCGCGCCGTACAGCAGGGGCAGCAGCAGGAGCGCGACCAGCGCGGCGCGCGGCAGCTTCCCCCTGCCGAAACGCCTGAGCTCAAGCGAGGCCAGCTTCGGCGCGCGCATCGGCCGTCTCCTTGTCGTCGTTGTTCCGGTTGTCGTCGTCGTTCCGGTCTTCCGACGCGGACCCGGTGGTCTTTCGGTCCGTGGACACGGCGACCGCGTCCTCGGGTGCCTCGTTGCACACGGCGACGACGGTGGTGCCGCTCTGTGTGAGGGACCTCAACAGTGCCCAGGCCTCGTCCCGTTCGGCGTCCGACAGCTTGAGGTCGACGTCGTCGACGCCAAGGAGCCTGGGCCGCCCGATCAGCGCCAGGGCCACCGAGAGCCGCAGTGCCTCAAGGCGCTCCAGATCGCGCACGGAGGTCCGCCGTCCCTTGGGCAGCGACTCCATGTCGAGCCCGGCGGCGGCCAGAGCGGTGTCGATCCGCAGCCGCGCCTCGGCCGCCCGCTCGGCGCGCGGCCTCAGCAGACCGCGCAGCGAACCGCCGAACCGCCGCTCCAGGAGCGCCCGTTCGCGCAGATGCTCGGCGACGGTCAGCGCCGGATCGAGATCCGTCACGCCGGGCACGGGACCGAGCGCGCTGATCCGGCGCACCGCCGCGAGCTGCTTGGGCAGCCGGAATCCCCCTACGGAGGCCTCGCCCTCGGTGGGGCGCATCCGCCCGGTGAGCGCGAGCAGCAGACAGGTCCGGCCCGACCCCGAAGGCCCCTCGACCGCGATCAGTGCTCCGGGCTCCGCCTCGACATCGACCTCACGGAACGCCCAGCCCCGTGGCCCCTTGAGCCCGAACCCCCGCGCTGTGACGGCGGCTCCCCGCGCCCCGTCGTTCGGCCCGTCCACACTTCCCCCTCGCGTCTTCTTTTGAACTGACTGGTCAGTGCAAAAACTAACGCGAACCCGCGATCGGGGCAAAGTCGCAGGTCAGGGCCGATTGTCAGTGGCGTACTACACGATGTGCACATACGGCCACATAGCCGTTACGCGACGACAGGAGGTTCGTCATGGCCAGCACTTCCGCAGCAGCCGCACGTCGGCACCGCCCCGTCGGCCCTGCCCCTGTGACGACCGGCCCCGCGGCCGACGTCCACCCCGTCCTGCGCCGGGCCACCGCCCCGCCCGCCGCACTCGAACTGCTCGCCCAGGCCCGCGCCGGCATCGACGAGGCCGAGCACCTGGAGACCTCGAACGAGCGCTATGCCACGGCGCACCTCGCGGCCCTGCGCACCGCGGCGGCCGTCCTCGCCGCCCGCGGCCGACCAGAGTTGACCCCGCGACGCAGGCAGCGGATCCGGAGCGCCTGGGAAGTGCTCCCCGAGATAGCACCCGAACTGACCGAGTGGAGCGCCCTGTTCGCCTCCGGCGCGGCGCGCAGGGCCCGCGCGGAAGCGGGCATACAGGGTGCGGCCACCATCCGCGACGCGGACGACCTGCTGCGTGACGTGGCGATGTTCTTACGCCTCGTCGAGCGGATGCTCGTGCTGCAGCCCGTGCTGCCCCAGCCCAGGCAGGAGCCGTCGCAGGAGCGGCCGGACGCGAGCCGAGAGGGGTGACGGGGCAGTCGGCCGAAGGCAATAGGGTGGGAGCGCCCGCACCCTCCTGTCTGCCGCGAGCGCAGGCGGAGGGAACCCCCTAGCTCCGCCGCGGACGTGCGGTGGACGCGCCGAGGAGTCAACTGCCGTGTCGGACCCGATGCGCCCCCGCGCTTCTCTCCGTACCGCCGTGGTCTGGGAGGTCCTCAAGGACGCTCTCGACCGCCGGGTCAAGGCCACGGGCCAGGAGACGCACTCCCTCGACGTCCTTGACACCGGAGGCGGCAGCGGCAACTTCGCCGTGCCCGTCGCCCGCCTGGGCCACCGCGTCACCGTCGTCGACCCCAGCCCGAACGCCCTCTTCGCGCTCGAGCGCCGGGCCGCAGAGGCGGGCGTCGCCGACCGGGTGCGCGGTGTCCAGGGCGACGTGCACGGCCTCTTCGACGTCGTGGAGCGCGCCGGGTTCGACGCCGTCCTGTGCCACGGAGTCCTGGAGTACGTGGACGACCCCGCCGAGGGCGTGCGCAACGCGGTCAGCGCGCTGCGACCCTCCGGCACCCTCAGCCTGCTCGCCGCCGGTCTTGGCGGAGCCGTGCTCGCCAGGGCGCTCGCCGGGCACTTCACCGAGGCCAGGCAGGCACTCGGCGACCCGGCGGGACGCTGGGGCGACGCCGACCCCGTGCCCAGGCGCTTCACCACCGATCAGCTGACCGATCTTGTCGAGGGCGCGGGCGTCAGGGTCGACGCGGTGCACGGAGTGCGGGTCTTCGCCGACCTGGTCCCGGGCGTCCTCGTGGACACCGAACCCGGTGCCCTGGAGGCCCTCCTCAAGCTGGAGGCGGCCGCCGCCGAGGTCGCCGCGTTCCACTCCGTGGCCACCCAGTTGCATGTGCTCGGCGAGACCCGGGATGCCGACGAGGGCTGACGTTCGCCCCGGCTGCCCCCTGATCAGCGACGCAGCCGCACATGGAGTAGGGCACATACCCCCCGAACGGGCTATGGGCGCCGTATGATCGAGGCAGACCGTCCGGCATGCCGGGCTGGCCGCTGGGGAATGTTCATTTCAGTGAGCCGGAGCGGCAGGGTGGTCCGGTTTGGCGAAGTTGGCGCAGAGGGGCGGGTTTCACGGGGGCGATTCCCTGCCTATCCTGAAGGGGACCCCCGGTCGCCCCCGGCGACTGCACAATGAGGAGGACTCCGTGCCGCTCTCGGAGCACGAGCAGCGCATGCTCGAGCAGATGGAGCGAGCGCTGTACGCCGAAGATCCCAAGTTCGCGACAGCGCTCGAGGGAAGCGGGCTGCGTACGTACACCCGGCGACGGGTCTACCAAGCGGTCGCGGGCTTCCTTGTGGGAATCGCCCTTCTCATGGCCGGAATGGTCGCCCAGCAGATTTGGGTGAGCGTGGTGGGATTCCTCGTCATGCTGGGATGTGCGGTGCTCGCCGTCACCGGATGGCGCAAAGCGCCGAAGCCGGGTGAACAGCCGGCAGCCGGTACGCCCACGGCACCGGGCAGCGCCCCGGCCCGTCGGCAGACCAGGCAGCGGAAGTCGATGATGGACCGGATCGAACAGCGTTGGCAGCGCCGCCGCGACGAACAGGGCCAGTGATTTTTTAGCTTTCACTTTTAGCTTTCAGCAGCACGCCGGCGTCAGTC
>NZ_JBHTSF010000287.1:0-6194 GCF_042795295.1 Streptomyces sp. NPDC056486 | reverse complement strand
GATGTCTCCCACCCACCCACCCGATTACCCGGGGTCATGGGTGGGTGGGAGGGGAACATCCGCCGCGAAGCGGCGGTCTAGAGGGGTGCGGACAGCGCAGGGCGCCCGCTCAAAGCCCCGCCCAGCGAGGGTCGCCGACAGCGCAGGGTGCCGGATCCGAGCCCGCCCGCGTCACGCAGACCCGCGTCAGGCGACCCGCGTCACGCAGACCCCCGCATGCAGGCGCTAGCTCTTGCGGTGTCCTATAAGGCGAGGCTTGGGCTCGAGCCCGTCGAGGCCGTGCCACGCCAGGTTCACCAGGTGCGCCGCCACCTCCGCCTTCTTCGGCTTGCGGGCATCCAGCCACCACTGGCCCGTGAGCGCCACCATGCCGACCAGCGCCTGCGCGTACAGCGGGGCCAGTTTCTGGTCGAAGCCGCGGGTCTTGAACTCCTGGCCCAGGATGTCCTCCACCTGCGTCGCGATGTCCGAGATCAGCGAGGCGAACGTGCCTGTCGACTGCGCCACCGGCGAATCGCGGACCAGGATGCGGAAGCCGTCCGTATAGGTCTCGATGTAGTCGAGGAGAGCGAACGCCGCCTGCTCCAGAAGCTCCCGCGGATGCCCCGCGGTCAGCGCCCCCGTCACACCGTCGAGCAGCGCCCGCATCTCGCGGTCCACCACCACCGCGTAAAGACCCTCCTTGCCGCCGAAGTGCTCGTACACGACGGGCTTGGAGACGCCGGCCTTCGCCGCGATCTCCTCCACCGACGTGCCCTCGAAGCCCTTGGCGGCGAAGAGCGTGCGGCCGATGTCCAGCAACTGCTCCCGGCGCTCGGCACCCGTCATCCGGGTCCGGCGCGCACGCCGGGGCTGCTTCTCTTTGCTGGAGGGGCTGGAATTGCTGGAGTCGGTCGCCACGTCGTCAATCATGCCGCGCCGACGGTCTTCTGCTTCCGGCGGGCATCGATACGTGACGCTGAAGGCCAGCGCACGTCCGTCGCCCAGCCGAGCTGCTCGCACCAGCGGATGATCCGCGCCGACGAGTCGACCTGGCCCTTGAGCACACCGTGCCGCGCCGACGTCGGATCGGCGTGGTGGAGGTTGTGCCAGGACTCGCCGCAGGACAGGACCGCGAGCCACCACACGTTGCCCGAGCGGTCACGCGACTTGAAGGGGCGCTTGCCCACCGCGTGGCAGATCGAGTTGATCGACCACGTCACGTGGTGGAGCAGGGCCACCCGGACGAGGGAGCCCCAGAAGAACGCCGTGAAAGCGCCCCACCACGACATCGTCACCAGGCCGCCGACCAGCGGCGGGATCGCGAGCGAGATGATCGTCCAGAGCAGGAACTGGCGGGAGACCATACGGATCGCCGGATCCTTGATCAGGTCCGGTGCGTACTTCTCCTGCGACGTCTGCTCCTCATCGAACATCCATCCGATATGCGCCCACCACAGGCCCTTCATCAGGGCCGGGACCGTCTCGCCGAAGCGCCACGGCGAATGCGGGTCGCCCTCCGCGTCGGAGAACTTGTGGTGCTTGCGGTGATCCGCCACCCAGCGCACCAGCGGACCCTCCACCGCCATCGACCCCGCCACGGCGAGCGCGATCCGCAACGGACGCTTCGCCTTGAAGGAGCCGTGCGTGAAGTAGCGGTGGAAGCCGATCGTGATGCCGTGGCAGCCCAGGTAGTACATGAACACCAACAGGCCGAGGTCCAGCCAGCTCACTCCCCAGCCCCAGACCAGCGGCACCGCCGCAAGCAGGGCGAGGAACGGGACGGTGATGAACAGAAGCAGCGCCATCTGCTCGACGGACCGTTTCTGCTCACCGCCCAGCGTCGCGGACGACGCGGACAGAAGGGACGCCGACGAGGCGTCGGTCGTCGATCGCGAAGCGTCTTCGATCACATCGGTGTCGGAATACGCATCGGAAGATGTCGGCATGGGCACGTCCCCTGTGGGGTCGAGGGTTGAGGGTCACGACGCGAGTGCGGCGGGCGCACGATCACGGGTCCCGCGTAATCTACGGTCCCGTAACTTACGGCGTCGTAAGTATGGCAGCGCGGAACCCGGCGGCAAGAGGCTGCGAGTCCGTGCCGCGATGTGACACCTATCCTTGGGAACGGTCGGACAGCGCGGTCCGCTCTCTATTTCCCCCGGAACGCGGATTCCTATCCGGCCGGGGACCCCCCTCCCAGACCTGACGTGCTTCAACACTGCAAGGAGCCGCACCTGTGAGCAGTGCCGACGACCAGACCACAGCCAGCACCGAGCTGCGCGCCGACATCCGCCGCCTCGGCGACCTGCTCGGCGAGACCCTCGTACGCCAGGAGGGCTCGGAGCTCCTCGAACTGGTCGAGAAGGTCCGCAGCCTGACCCGCGAGGACGGCGAGGCCGCCGCCCGCCTGCTCGGTGGCACCGAACTGGAGACCGCGGCCAAGCTGGTCCGCGCCTTCTCCACGTACTTCCACCTGGCCAACGTGACCGAGCAGGTCCACCGCGGTCGCGAGCTGCGCGCCCGGCGCGCCGCCGAGGGCGGGCTCCTGGCCCGTACGGCGGACCGGCTCAAGGACGCGGACCCCGAGCACCTGCGCCAGACCGTGGAGCACCTCAACGTGCGCCCCGTCTTCACCGCGCACCCCACCGAGGCCGCACGCCGCTCCGTCCTCAACAAGCTGCGCCGCATCGCCGAGCTCCTGGAGACCCCGGTCATCGAGGCCGACCGGCGCCGCCACGACACCCGCCTCGCCGAGAGCATCGACCTGGTGTGGCAGACGGACGAGCTGCGCGTCGTCCGTCCGGAGCCCGCGGACGAGGCACGCAACGCCATCTACTACCTGGACGAGCTGCACGCCGGCGCCGTCGGGGACGTACTCGAAGACCTCACCGCCGAGCTGGAGCGGGTCGGCGTCCAGCTGCCCGAAGGCACCAGGCCGCTCACCTTCGGCACCTGGATCGGCGGCGACCGCGACGGCAACCCGAACGTGACGCCCGACGTCACCTGGGACGTCCTGATCCTCCAGCACGAGCACGGCATCAACGACGCCGTCGCCCTTGTCGACGAGCTGCGCGGCTTCCTCTCCAACTCCATCCGCTACACCGGAGCCACCGAGGAGCTCAAGGCCTCCCTCCAGCTCGACATCGAGCGGCTGCCCGAGATCAGCCCCCGCTACAAGCGGCTCAACGCCGAAGAGCCCTACCGCCTCAAGGCCACCTGCATCCGGCAGAAGCTGGAGAACACCAAGGAGCGCCTGGCCCGCGGCACGGCCCACGAGGACGGGCGCGACTACCTCGGCACCGGCGAACTCCTGCACGACCTCACCCTCGTCCAGGCGTCACTGCGCGCGCACAAGGGCGCCCTGTTCGCCGACGGCCGCATGAACCGCACGATCCGTACGCTCGCCGCGTTCGGTCTGCAGCTGGCCACCATGGACGTACGTGAACACGCCGACGCCCACCACCACGCGCTCGGCCAGCTCTTCGACCGCCTGGGCGAGGAGTCCTGGCGGTACGTGGACATGCCGCGCGAGTACCGGCAGAAGCTGCTCGCCAAGGAACTGCGCTCGCGCAGGCCGCTCGGCCCGTCCCCGGCCCCGCTCGACGCCGCCGGGGAGAAGACCCTCGGCGTCTTCCTCACCATCAAGAAGGCCCTGCAGGTCTTCGGGCCCGAGGTCATCGAGTCCTACATCATCTCCATGTGCCAGGGCGCCGACGACGTCTTCGCTGCGTCCGTCCTCGCCCGCGAGGCCGGACTCATCGACCTGCACGCGGGCTGGGCGAAGATCGGCATCGTGCCGCTCCTTGAGACGACGGACGAGCTGCGCGCCGCCGACGTCATCCTCGACGAGATGCTCGCCGACCCGTCGTACCGCAAGCTGGTCGCGCTCCGCGGCGACGTCCAGGAGGTCATGCTCGGCTACTCGGACTCGTCCAAGTTCGGCGGCATCACCACCTCGCAGTGGGAGATCCACCGGGCGCAGCGCAGGCTGCGTGACGTCGCGCACCGCTACGGGGTCCGGCTGCGGCTCTTCCACGGCCGTGGCGGCACGGTCGGGCGCGGCGGCGGTCCCTCGCACGACGCGATCCTGGCTCAGCCCTGGGGCACCCTCGAGGGCGAGATCAAGGTGACCGAGCAGGGCGAGGTCATCTCCGACAAGTACCTCGTGCCCTCGCTGGCCAGGGAGAACCTGGAGCTGACGGTCGCCGCCACGCTGCAGGCCTCCGCCCTGCACACGGCTCCCCGTCAGTCGGACGAGGCGCTTGCCCGCTGGGACGCGGCGATGGACCTCGTCTCGGACGCCGCGCACTCCGCGTACCGCAAGCTGGTCGAGGACCCGGACCTGCCGACGTACTTCCTCGCGTCGACGCCGGTCGACCAGCTCGCCGACCTGCACCTCGGCTCCCGGCCATCGCGCCGCCCCGGCTCGGGCGTCTCGCTCGACGGCCTGCGCGCCATCCCGTGGGTCTTCGGCTGGACCCAGTCGCGGCAGATCGTGCCGGGCTGGTTCGGCGTCGGCTCGGGCCTCAAGGCGCTGCGGGAAGCCGGTCTGGACACCGTGCTCGGCGAGATGCAGGAGCACTGGCACTTCTTCCGGAACTTCCTCTCGAACGTCGAGATGACCCTGGCGAAGACGGACCTGCGGATCGCCCGCCACTACGTGGACACGCTCGTCCCGGACGAGCTGAAGCACGTCTTCGACGTGATCGAGGCGGAGCACGCGCTGACGGTGCAGGAAGTTCTGCGGATCACCGGCGGCGAGGAACTGCTCAGCTCCCACCCGGAGCTGCAGCAGACCTTCGGCATCCGCGACGCCTACCTGGACCCGATCTCCTACCTCCAGGTAGCGCTCCTGAAGCGTCAGCGGGACGCGGCTGCGGCGGGCGAGGAAGCGGACCCCCTGCTGGGCCGCGCGCTTCTCCTCACCGTCAACGGCGTGGCTGCGGGGCTGCGCAACACGGGCTGATTCTCACCGGCGGGGCGCCTTGCCTTACTGGGCGGGCGCCCCTCCCCGGCCTGCGCCGTACCCCGGCCGCAGCCAGTTCCGTCGTCAGAACGCCAGCGTCGCGAAAGACGCCGTCAAGAGGGCGCCGCCCGCCAAGGCCAGGGCCCACGCCGTGCGGGGCATGCGCAGCCCACCGGCCACCACCACCGCGGACAGCAGTAGCGCCCCGCCGAGGGGAAGCCACGCATGGAGGAACCCGGGCCCACCCGTGCGGACGACCTCGGAGGTACCCGGCTTCACGACCACCGGAATCCGCACCCCCTTCTTCTCCCCGATCGAGCGGTCGATCACGACCCGCTCGCGCGCCTTGGAGCCGGCGGACGAGGGGACGTACGGCCCGGAGCAGTCGTCGGACGAGCAGCGCGAAACCCGCATCGTGCCCTGCTCACGCTCATCGGAGAGCATCACGTGCCGCGCCGTGCCCCAGGACGCCCAGACGCCCGCGACAAGCAGCAGCACCGCGAGCCCGCCCATCGCCGTCCGGCGTAGGAGCAGCAGCGCGTTCATGGCGGCGATCCTTGGCCATAGCGCTGCGCCGAGTCAACAGCTCAGGAGTTGTACGAGCTCTGCGCCCGCTCCAACCCCTCGATCACCAGCGCCTCGGCAGCATCCGCCGCCCGGTCCACGAAGTAGCCCAGTTCCTTGCGCTCCGCCGACGAGAAGTCCTTCAGTACGAAGTCCGCCACCTGCATCCGCCCCGGCGGACGCCCGATCCCGAACCGCACCCGGTGGTAGTCCGGGCCCATCGCCTTCGTCATCGACTTCAGACCGTTGTGG
Organism: Streptomyces sp. NPDC056486; assembly: GCF_042795295.1. NCBI lineage: Bacteria > Bacillati > Actinomycetota > Actinomycetes > Kitasatosporales > Streptomycetaceae > Streptomyces > Streptomyces sp. NPDC056486. The sequence goes on along the minus strand of NZ_JBHTSF010000287.1, from coordinate 430 downwards.
CCGTTGTCGCCGCCGCCCAGCTTCAGCCGCAGCGTGCCGTGGTCGATGTCCAGCTCGTCGTGGACCGCGACGATGTTCGCGGTCGGCACCTTGTAGAAGTCACGCAGCGCCGTCACGGGACCGCCCGACACGTTCATGTACGACATCGGCTTCGCCAGGACGACACGACGGCTCGCCGGGCCCGCAGGACCGATCCGGCCCTCAAGCACCTGCGCCTGCGCACGCCCGCTCCGCTTGAACGAGCCGCCGATCCGCTCCGCGAGGAGATCGGCCACCATGAAGCCCACGTTGTGCCGGTTCATGGCGTACCCAGGGCCTGGATTGCCCAGACCCACGATCAGCCAGGGCGCGCTGGGGTCCGTCGTCATCTGCATGTCTCCTTCATAGCCCAACCGCCGCCCCGCGCAGGAGCGCGGAGCGGCGGTTGGCA
>NZ_JBHTSF010000286.1:0-6217 GCF_042795295.1 Streptomyces sp. NPDC056486 | reverse complement strand
CCCCTTGGGTGCGGGCCCGCTTTTTGTACTTCGCGCGGTTCCTCGAGCCCCTGCGGGCGCTGCTACGGCGTGACCGTGATGTTCGTCAGGCCCTTGCCGCCCGTCACTGTGTTGCTCGCGTACACCGTCGTCTTGCAGCTGCCGCTGAAGTTGGTCACGTTGACGGCCAGCTGCTTGTCGCCCGTCGAGCCGCTCAGGTTGGACTTGTTGCCGCGGAAGACCGTGCCGCAGCCCCAGCCCGACTGCTGGCTGTGGGTCTCGTAGCCGCTGTTCGTGGTGTTCTTGCCGGTGTTGTTCTCGATGACGTAGTTGTTGCCCTTCACGTCGATCCACGAGTCGTCGTAGTTGTTGCCGGTCAGGCCCTTGCCGTCGAAGGTGTTGCCGGAGACCTTGCCGCCCGTGGTGCCTTCCTTGAGGTCGACGGCCTCGCCGCCCACGTCGGGGCCGATCGTGTTGTTCAGTATCTGTACGTTGTCGCTCTTGTCGGAGAGTGTGTTGGCGCTGCCTACGTAGACGCCCTCTCCCATGCCGCGGTCGTCGTTCCCGGTGTCGTAGATCTTCGAGCCCTTGATGACGCCGTCAGTGCTCGACTTCCGGAAGTGCACGCCCTCCATGTCGAGGCCGTGGACCGTGACGGTGTCCACGACGACGCCCTTCGCGGAGTCGATCATGATGCCCTTCTGGCCGCCCGTGACGGTGATGCCCTTCACCGTCCAGTAGGAGGCGCCGTTCAGATGCAGGCCGTATCCGCCGCCCGCCGTGAGCACCGCCTTCGAGGAGCCGGTCAGGTTGATGCGGGCGCCTGAGCTCGCGGCCGTACTCGTCTTGAAGTTCCCGGTGTACGTGCCGTCGGCGAGGTGGATCGTGTCGCCGGGGGAGGCGCTGGTGAGCGCGGACTTGAGCTCGGCCGCCGTGGAGACCTCGATGGTCCCGGCGGCCGTCGATACGGGCGAAGCGGTGGCCGCGAAGGACAGGCCTCCGGTGGCGGCCGTCGCGGCGAGCGCGGAGATGAGCAGGGTGCGTCGGGTACGCATGTGGGGTGACCCTCCGGTTCTTGTACGTGAACACTGGGTGTGCATATGAACGTAGAGGTGGGTCATGTCCGCGTCAAGGTCTGGACCAGGCCAGGTGCGCAAGGCCCGACTGCCGCCGTGAACTCGGCATCCGTCTACGGGTGTTGTAAGAAGCCGCTGTGAACAGACGCGGGAGGGAATGCCAACGTCGCTGAGGGCGTTCTGCTGTACGAGTCACGACGAAGAGGGCGAGGAGCGGTCACAGTGCTTGATCCGCAGGGTTTGTACGCATGGGAGCCGAAGGGCCTCGCTGTCGTCGACATGGCGCTCGCCCAGGAATCGGCCGGACTGGTCATGCTCTACCACTTCGACGGCTACATCGACGCGGGTGAAACCGGCGACCAGATCGTCGAAAGGCTCACGGAGAGCCTGCCCGGTCAGGTGGTGGCGCGCTTCGACCACGATCGGCTCGTCGACTACCGTGCGCGCCGCCCGCTGCTCACGTTCCGGCGCGACCGCTGGGCCGACTACGAGGTGCCCACGCTCGACGTGCGGCTGCTCCAGGACGCCACGGGCGCGCCGTTCCTGCTGCTCTCCGGACCCGAGCCGGACATAGAGTGGGAGCGTTTCGCGGCGGCGATCGAGCAGATCGTGGAGCGGCTCGGCGTGCGCCTCGCGGTGAACTTCCACGGCATTCCCATGGGTGTGCCGCACACCCGCCCCGTGGGCCTCACCCCGCACGGCAACCGCACCGACCTGGTGCCGGGGCACCGCAGCCCCTTCGACGAGGCGCAGGTGCCCGGCAGCGCGGCGGCGCTCGCCGAGTACCGCCTCCTCGAAGCGGGCCACGACGTGCTCGGTGTCGCCGCGCACGTCCCGCACTACATCGCGCGCTCCTCCTACCCGGACGCCGCTCTGACGGTCCTCGAGGCGATCACCGCCGCGACGGGCCTTGTGCTGCCGAGCGTCGCGCACAGCCTGCGCACCGAGGCGCACCGCACCCAGACCGAGATCGACCGGCAGATCCAGGAGGGCGACGAGGAACTGGTCGCACTCGTGCAGGGACTTGAGCACCAGTACGACGCCGCGTCCGGCGCCGACGCGCGCGGCAACATGCTCGCGGAGCCCGTGGACATCCCGTCGGCCGACGAGATCGGCAAGGAGTTCGAGCGCTTCCTCGCGGAGCGTGAGGGCGACGCGTAGCCGGGACCGAGAGGGCGGGGCGGAACGCCACCCCCTAAGCTGCCGGTCATGCTGAAGGTGGGCCTGACCGGCGGTATCGGCGCCGGCAAGAGCGAAGTGTCACGTCTCCTCGTCGAGTCCGGAGCCGTCCTTGTCGACGCCGACAAGATCGCGCGGGAAGTGGTGGAGCCGGGAACTCCAGGACTGGCGGCGGTAGTTGACGCCTTCGGTCGAGAGATCCTCGCTCCCGACGGCTCCCTGGACCGGCCGAAACTGGGCTCGATCGTCTTCGCCGACCCGGAGAAGCTCGCCGTACTGAACTCGATCGTGCACCCGCTGGTCGGCGCCCGCTCCGCAGATCTTGAGGGCGCGGCCTCGCAGGACGCGGTGGTCGTCCACGACGTACCGCTGCTCGCGGAGAACGGCCTGGCGCCGCTGTACGACCTGGTGGTCGTCGTCGACGCGAGCCCCGAGACCCAGCTGGAGCGTCTCGTGCGGCTGCGCGGCATGAGCGAGGAGGACGCCCGCGCGCGGATGGCCGCCCAGGCGACGCGCGAGAAGCGCCTGGAGATCGCCGACGTCGTGATCGACAACGACGGCCCGCTGGAAGGCCTGCAACAGCGTGTCGGCGCCGTGTGGGCGGATCTGGCACGGCGGGCGCGGGCGGCCTAGCCCCAAATAGCGGCCCGGCGGAATAGGCATCGGCGTGACGGGCGTTGGGACAGAGCAGCGAGGGAAGGAGTCACGCGTGCCCGAAATTACCCCGGAGACCCATGTCATCGACTTCCGTGCGGCGGAGCAGCTCCTTGCCGCGCGGGACCCCCGAGGCGCGGTGAAGCTGCTCGACACGGTCATCGCGGCCCACCCCGAGAACACGGCGGCGCGGCTGCTGCGGGCCCGCGCCTTCTTCGCCGCCGCTCAACTGCGTGCTGCGGAGCTTGAGTTCAGCATCGTCCTGGAACGCGAACCGGACAACGCGTTCGCCCATTTCGCGCTCGCCCGCACCTACGAACGAGCGGCGCGGCCCGACCAGGCCCGGCGCCACTTCCGCCTCGCCGCGGCGCTCGACCCGCAGCCGGAGTATCTGGCGGCGGCGCGCTTCGACGACGACGGCGGCGGCGACGCGGGCGCTGGGGGCTAGCCGGTCCTCGGGGGTTCGTACGGCGGGGTGTCGCGGCCCGGCTGGTAGTGCGGACCCTGGTGGATGTGGCGCAGGATCATCGCCATGTCGGTGGTGATGATCAGCCAGAGCGCGCCGCAGGCCACCGCCCATCCGGGTCGTCCCACGAGGGCGAAGGCGATGGTGCCGAACGTCGCCCAGATCAGGCCCCACACGCTGAACCAGAAGCGCATGCGCAGAGGACTGCGCGCGGTCACCGGTTCACTTCCTGTGCGCATCACGAGAGGTCATCTCCTCCCTCTCCGCCGCTGTTCCCTCTGCGCCTCCACCTGCCTCCACCCGTCTCCACCTTCCAGGATCCACCCGTGGGTGGTGGACCGGAAGGGCCGGAGGCTTCAAGATCGTAGATGTGTCGATCGGGGGTAAGGCTGTGCTGGACGTACTGAGGAACAGGGCGAGGACGGACGAGCGGCTCGCCGCGTGGCTGAAGGATCTCGAGGGCGCGGCGGAGCCGCGGGCCGAGGCGGTGCTGCCCCCGGCCGACGAGCTGCCGGACGTGCTGCTCGACCTGGCCGTGCCGCACGAGGACATCAACGACCTGGTGGCCTTGCGCGGGCGGCTGATGGGGGACCCGGAGGCGCGGTGGCTGCTCGATCGCAGCGTCGAGGCGACAGTGCGGGACATGGGCAAGGCCGACGCAGGCCCCGAGTACGCTCCCTTGCCTGCGGAATTGGGCGCGCTCGGGTCCTGCTTCTACGTATTCGTCTTCGTGGCGGCCCTCCCGTACGTACGCGCCTATCACCGGACCCGCGGCATCCCGGACGACACCTCCCGGCGTACGCTCGCCGACCTCGGACGGCACATGGCGGTGCACCGCCGGGCGCGCGGTGGTCCCGGGCTGCTGTACCCGAGCTGGAATTCCCTGCACTTCCGGGGCGAGCTCTATCAACTGGGCCGGCTGCAGTTCCAGCGCGCCGTGCTGGGAAAGCGGATGGGCGGGACGGTGGCGGCGGCAGGGCATTCCGCGAGCCGGGGCGACCCCTGCCTGAACCTCCACATAACCGACTTCCGGGGACCGTTGTCCCCGGAGGCCTGCGACCGGTCGATGGAGCTGGCACAGGAGTTCTTCGCGCGGCACTTCCCGGAGGAGCGATATGAGACAGCCGTGTGCCACTCCTGGCTGCTCGATCCGCAGCTGAAGCGGTATCTGCCCGCGGACTCCAACATCGTCCGCTTCCAGGAGCGTTTCCGTCAGGCGGACGGATACGGGCGGGAGCCGGACGACAGCACTCCCGTTGCCTTCGTCTTCGGCGACAGCGACCTCCCCGTGGCCGAGCTGCCGGGGCGGACAAGGGTGGAGAGGGCGGTGGGGGACCACTTGAGGGCAGGCGGTCACTGGTACGGAGGGCATGGCTGGTTCCCGCTGTAGGTCGCGCCGCCACGGAGAGAGGGGGAACGGGGCTCCGGAGCGCTTCGTTGAGGGGGCATGACTGTTGAGATGCGTGAGGGACACGAGGGGACGGGCCCTGGAGCGATCACGCCGGACGGCTGCGCGGTGGATCTGTACGCGCGCCTGTCCGTCGGTGACGAGCCGGATGTCGTCGCCGGTGCCGTACCGGCCGGGGCACACATTCTGGAGCTGGGCAGCGGTGTGGGGCGGGTGACGCGGCCACTGCTCGAACGGGGATTCCGGGTCACGGCGGTGGACGAGTCCGCCGAGATGCTGGAGAAGGTCTCCGCGCTCGACGGCCGGGTGCGCGCCATCCGGAGTCCGATCGAGAAGCTCGACCTGGGCGAGCGGTTCGAGGTGGTGATGCTCGCGTCGTTCCTGGTGCACGACGGCGACGTGTCGGTGCGGCGCGGGATGCTGCGGGCCTGCCGGAGCCATGTGACGGACGGCGGCTGTGTGCTGATCCAGCGGGAGGGCGCGGATTACCACACGAACCTGCCGAGGGAGCGTGTCGACCCCGGTGGGTACACGGTGCGGATCGTGTCGGCGGAGCCGGTGGGGGACGGGGTGAACGAGGTGCACGCGGAGTACGTCTTCCCGGACGCCGTATGGACCCAGACGTTCCGCGCCCGTCCGCTCACGAAGGAGCAGTTCGAGCAGGCGCTGGAGGAGGCGGGACTGAGGGTCGACAAGTACCTGACGGAGGACGGGGTTTGGGTGAGGGCGGTGCCGGTCGGCTGACGTGGCTGCCGGAGGGGCCCGGACGGGGCGCCGGGCCGGGGCGTCGGGCCGCGCAGAGGGAAGAGAGGTGCCGCCGGGCGATGAGTTCTGCGGGGCGGGGCGGTCTATCACGGTGACAGCACAACAGCCCCTGCTCACCGAGGAGATCACCATGACCACGGCCGCCACCTCCGCCAGTGCCACCTCCGTCACCAGCGCTTCCACCAGCACCGCCGCCACGGGCGGTCGCGCCGCAGCCGGGCGCCGCTCCGTCCGTATCGCGCTGCGCACGGTTCAGGTGGTGCTCGCCCTGTTCTTCGGCCTCGCCAGCGGGATGCCGAAGCTGATCGCGCACCCCACGGCGGTCGAGGCCTTCGAGAGGCTCGGGTGGGGCGATCCGGGGATGTATGTGATCGGCGCGCTTGAGGTGCTCGGTGGGATCGCGCTGTTGATCCCGGTGCTCAGTTCCGTCGGCGCGACGGCTCTCGTCGGGCTGATGATCGGTGCGTTCATCGTGAGCGTGGCCGCGCTCGGCGGGGAGAACGCCGCCACGCCGCTCATCCTGATCCTGCCGCTGGCGTGGATCGCCTGGGCACGGCGCGGGCAGACGACAGAGCTGATCCGCCTCCTCCTGAGGCGCGGGGCGTGAAGGGGTGAAGGCGTGAAAGACCGTGCACCGGGGCGGAGTTCCGACCCTGTGCTGAGGGCCCACCCGACGACGCCGGGTGGGCC
>NZ_JBHTSF010000285.1:0-6281 GCF_042795295.1 Streptomyces sp. NPDC056486 | reverse complement strand
GTACCGGGGCCCATCGGCGTAGGGCCTGACGAAGAAGCTGCTCGCCCCGACGTTCAGTCGGTGTGCGTGTCCGCCGCCTCGACCTCTTCGCGGGTGACGCCGAGGAGGTAGAGGACGGTGTCGAGGAAGGGGACGTTCACCGCGGTGTGCGCGGCCTGGCGGACCACGGGCTTGGCGTTGAAGGCGACACCGAGACCGGCCGCGTTCAGCATGTCGAGGTCATTGGCGCCGTCGCCGATCGCGACGGTCTGCTCGAGCGGGACCCCGGCCTCCTCGGCGAAACGGCGAAGGAGGCGCGCCTTGCCCGCGCGGTCCACGATCTCGCCGGTCACCTTGCCGGTGAGCTTGCCGTCGACGATCTCCAGGGTGTTGGCCTGGGCGAAGTCGAGGCCGAGACGTTCCTGCAGATCATCGGTGACCTGGGTGAACCCGCCCGAGACGACGCCCACTTGGTAGCCGAGGTGCTTGAGCGTACGGATGAGGGTGCGGGCACCAGGGGTGAGGCGGACCTCCGAGCGGACCTTGTCGACGACCGAGGCGTCGAGCCCGGCGAGGAGCTTCACGCGGGCGTGCAGCGACTGCTCGAAGTCCAGGTCGCCGCGCATCGCGGCCGCGGTCACCTCGGCGACCTCCTCCTCGCAGCCGGCGTGCGCCGCGAAGAGCTCGATCACCTCGTCCTGGATGAGTGTCGAGTCGACGTCCATCACGACGAGCCGCTGGGCACGGCGGTGCAGGCCCGCCGCGACGACGGCGACGTCCACGCCGAGCTTCGCCGCCTCAAGGGCGAGGGAGGTGCGCAGCGGCTCGGTCTCCGCGCCGGATACGGCGAACTCGACTGCGGTGACCGGGTACTTGGCGAGCCGGAAGATACGGTCGATGTTGCCGCCGGTCACGGTGATGCTGGCGGCGATGGCGGCGGTCGACTCGGCGGTGAGGGGGTGGCCGAGCACGGTGACGTGGGAACGGCCGAGGCCACGCGGGCGATTGTCACCGATGCCCGAGATGATCTCGGCCTGCATCTTCAGGGACTCGGCCCAGCTGTGCACGGTGGACCGCAGGTCGCCCTCCAGACCGGCCGGCGGCGCGGTCACGAGCGCGCACAGCACTATGCGGCCACGGGTGACGACCTGCTCGATGTCGACGACATCGACGGAGTAGGCGGCGAGGGTGTCGAAGAGGCCTGCGGTGATTCCGGGGCGGTCCTTGCCGAAGATCTTGACGAGGAGCGTGGGGACGTCGGCGGGCTGCGGGGGCTGAGGAGCGCTCATGGTGTGACCACCGTATCCGGGTGCCCTGCGCGGGCAGCGGAGTGGTCCGCGTGCCGGACACCTTCCTGGGCCTAGTCGCGTTCTTGCCCCGTCGCCCCGTCGCCCCGTCGCCCCGTCGCCCCGTCGCCCCGTCGCCCCGTTGCCCCGTCGCCCGTCTTTGGCTGCGGGCCAGGGGGCGTTCCTGTCCCGCCGCTTCGCGGCGGATTTCTCCCACCCGCCCACCCGTTTACCCGGCGATGCATCGCGTCGAGTTGTCGTGTCGCGGGGTGCTCGGGTGGGTGGGAGGGAAAGATCCGCCGCGAAGCGGCGGCACGAAGACGGGCCGACGGGCCGACGACAAGCCGAACGCAAGCCGAGCACCGTACCTACCGGCCGCCACCCCCGCCCGGCGGAGGCGGCGGTGGGGGAGGAGGCGGCGGCCAGTCGCCGCCGCCCGAGGAACGGGGCCGCGGCTTCGGCTGCGGGGGCGGAGTGACCGGACCCGCCACCGTCGGCGCGCCGGAGACATCACGCGGCGGCCGGAGATACGGATTGGTGTCGGCATTCGAGGGCCGGAAGGGCGCACTGGGGCTGTACGGCCCAGCTGCCCCCGCTGCCCCGGCCGCCGCCTCAACAGGCGGCACCACCCCAGGCGCCCCCGCGGCACCGGCACCGGCCCCGGCCCCGCCAAGGGCCAGCGGCGACGCCCGTCCCCCCGCGGCCCCGCTCGCCACCGCGAGCAAAGCCCCCACCGCTCCCGCCCCGGCACCCCACGCCGCACCAAGAAGGAACGCCATCCCAAGGCGCCCGTGCAATTCGATGCCCGCCCCGAACGCGTCGAAGCCGATCACCGAGAGGGAGGCGTCGGCGGACAGCCCCGTCAGCCACACCATCAACGGAAGGCCGAGCGCCGTCACCACGCCGAGCCGCACCGCACACTGCCCCGCGAACCTCAGGGCGCCGCTCTTGCCACGTATGTAAGGAGTACGGACGGCGGTGAGCACCCCCGCGAACAGGATCATCAGCGCCGCCGCGACGCCGAGGAGCCAGACCCGGCTGTCGAGTTCGGCGAGCCGCCCCAGCGTCACCGCCTCCTTCCCGGAGGCGCCCGACCCCGTCAGGAGGTCGTCCAGCGGATCCGGCAGGAGCTTCGCGAGCGCGCCCGTCGCCTCACCGTCCCACGGCACGAAGAGCCCGATCGGCACCCCGAGCCACACCCCGTTCGGCGCCCCGAGCAGCGCAGCGCCCGCGATCCGCTTGGGATGGGCGTCGCCGATCATGGCGTACACCGCCGCCGCGAGCCCGGCGAGCACCGCCACGAGCGCCACCGTGACAAGCGCGGACGAGGCGGGCCGCACCACCCGGTGCACGGCGTCCCACCCGCGCGGCAGCGGCGTACGACGTGACACGAGCAGCGCGATCAGCAGGACGACGAGCACCCACACCGCGCCCCCGAGCAGCGTCGGACCCGTGTCCACGGTGAAGCCGACCGACGCCTTCGCCTTCGCGAGATCGCCGAGCCGGTCGGGCAGCAGGCCGCCGATGTCACCGAGCCCGCCGGGAAGTTTGTCCGTGATGTCGTCCGGGAGCTGGTCGACGCCCTTGTCTATGCCCTTGTCGATCCCCAGTTGGTCACCGTCGATCGTGATGATGTCGTGACCCGCCCATGCGAGCCCCCCGAGCATCGCCAGAAAGAGGACGACCACGGCGCCCGCGCGCGCGGCAAGCTCGGCGGGCGCGATCACAACTCCCGCTCCGCGCAGGGAGCGTAGGAAGAAATACGCAAGGAGCACCGCGCCCGCGAGTCCCACACCCAGGGGTGCGACGTCGATCGCGGTGGTCGCCTCGGCCCCTTTGAGCCCGAACGCCGAGACGTCACCGGACGGGGTGATCGAGCCACCCGCGCCGAGCGCCACCACGGCGGCGGTCATCGGCCCCAGTGCCCCCACCTCGTCCGCGCCGAGCAGATGCAGGCCGAGCGCCGCCGTGCCGGCCATGCCGACAAGAGCCCAGCTCACGGCGGCGATGGCGGAGATCAGCACATCGCCCCACCGCACGCCCCGGCCTTCGGCCTGTTTCCCGCCGGTCTTCATCAGGACCCCCCGACTCGCACCGCGTCGCCCTATTGATACGTGATGTGCGCAATGCGCATGATCCGTATGCACTCATGGGCGGTTACTACTCTCCGGGGCGTTTTCTGCCCCGTCAACGGGGCGGCCACGGAGGCCCGTACGCAGTCTTCACAAGGCCCGACTTTCGGTCAGAGGCCTCCGCCTGAAATAGTTCCTCCCGATGTTCGACATCCCTAGACTCCCCATATGGGGGCTAGCTCGGGGGACAACTCAGTGGGGCTGGAGTGCCGGAACTCGTACTGGAATTGAATGGAAGGACCTGGACGCTCGATCCGTCCAGGTCATACACCCTCGGACGTGATCCGCAGGGGGATCTCGCGCTTGACGACGCCAGGGTGTCCTGGCGTCACGCCACGATCAGCTGGAGCGGCCGCAGTTGGGTCATCGAGGACCACGGCAGCACCAACGGCACCTTTGTGCAGGGCCAGCGGATCCACCAGATGGAAATCGGTCCCGGGTCGGCCGTGAACCTCGGTAACGCGACCGACGGTCCGCGCCTGAATGTGTCCGGCAACGCGTCGGGTGCCGCCGCCGTGTCCGCACCGCAGCAGGCCGCTCAGCAGGCACCGGCCCACCAGGCGCCGCAACACCAGGCACCGCAGCACCACGCACAGCAGCAGGGCGGACCGGGCTGGGCTGCCCAGGCGCCCCAACAGCAGCAGGCACCCCAGCAGCAGCCGCAGTACCAGCCGCAGCAGCAGATGCCCCAGCAGCAGGGCTGGCAGCAGCCCCAGCAGCAGGCTCATCACCAGCAGCCCCAGCAATCGCAGGTCCCGCAGCAGCAGGGTCCCGGTGCGGGTTCCGGCGGTGTCGCGGGGGCCCCGCCGGTCTACGGGGATCGCAGCCCGACGACGTTCCACCAGCTCTCGCTCGGCCGCAAGATGCGCATCGGCCGTGCCCTGGAGAACGAACTGGTCGTCTCCGACCTCCAGGTCTCGCGGCTGCACGCCGAGTTCACGGCCACTCCGGACGGCCGTTTCGAGATCCACGACCTCGGCTCGCACAACGGCACGTACATCAACGGCCAGCCGATCGCGAAGTCGGGCACGGCCCTCATCGGCCCGAACGACATCGTCAGCGTCGGCCATTCGACGTTCCGGCTCGTCGGCGACCGGCTCGAGGAGTTCGTCGACACCGGTGAGGTCTCCTTCTCCGCGCGCCACCTGACGGTGACGGTCGACGGCGGCAAGGACATCCTCAAGGACGTCTCCTTCGGCGTCCCGGAGAAGTCGCTCATCGCGGTCATCGGCCCCTCGGGCTCCGGAAAGTCCACCCTGCTCAAGGCGCTCACCGGCTACCGGCCCGCCAACAAGGGTGATGTCCTCTACGACAACCGGAACCTGTACAAGCAGTTCGCCGAGCTGCGCCAGCGCATCGGTCTGGTCCCGCAGGACGACATCCTGCACAAGGAACTGACCGTCAAGAAGGCTCTCAAGTACGCCGCCAAGCTGCGCTTCCCCTCGGACACCAGCGAGCAGGAGCGCCAGCAGCGCATCGACGAGGTCCTGCGCGAGCTCAAGCTGGACATCCACAAGGAGAAGAGGGTCACCTCCCTCTCCGGTGGCCAGCGCAAGCGTGTGTCGGTGGCCCTTGAGCTGCTCACCAAGCCGTCGCTGATCTTCCTGGACGAGCCGACCTCCGGCCTCGACCCGGGCATGGACCGCGACGTCATGCAGCTCCTGCGCGGCCTCGCGGACGACGGCCGTACGGTCCTGGTCGTCACGCACTCCGTCGCCGAGCTGGCGATCTGCGACAAGCTCCTGGTGATGGCGCCGGGCGGCTCGGTCGCGTACTTCGGTCCGCCGGAGGAAGCGCTCAACTTCTTCGGCTACCAGACGTGGGCGGACGTCTTCTCGGCGTTCGAGAACTACCGCGACTACGACTGGGCGGGCCGCTGGAAGGGCTCGCAGCACTACCAGATGTACGCCGCGGACATCGACGCCGTGGCCGCGCAGTCGGTCCACATGCCGCCGCCGCAGGCGATCAGGCCGCCCAAGCCGCAGGGCTGGGGCTCGCAGCTGTGGACCCTGATCCGCCGCTACACCTCGGTGATCGCCTCCGACAAGGGCTTCCTGGGTCTGATGGTGATCCTGCCCGCGGTCCTCGGCATCGTCAGCGTCGTCATCCCGGCCGACTTCGGACTCGGCCCGCCCAAGCCGCCGGCCAAGTTCAACGGCGACGCGGGCACGATCATGCTGATCCTCGCGGTCGGCATGTGCTTCTCCGGCGCCGCCAACTCCGTACGTGAGCTGATCAAGGAACGGGTCATCTACGAACGGGAGCGGGCCACCGGCCTCTCCCGCTCGGCGTACCTGATGTCCAAGGTCATCGTCCTCGGCGTGATCACGGCCTTCCAGGGCGTCATCATCTGCGGCATCGGCTTCGCGACGCGGGACATGCCGGCAGAGGGCCTGCTCATGCCGCCGGCCGTCGAGATCTGCCTGGTCATCATCGCCCTGGGCTTCACCTCGATGATGTTCGGCCTGGTCATCTCCTCGCTGGTGAAGACCTCCGAGAAGACCATGCCGCTCCTGGTGATGTTCGCGATCGTCCAGGTCGTCTTCACCGGCGTGCTCTTCCAGATCTACGGCTCGCCCGGCCTGGAGCAGTTCGCCTGGCTGATGCCCTCGCGCTGGGCCATCGCCGGTGCGGGCGCCACACTGGACCTGGCGCACCTCATGCCGCCGTGGGACCCGAAGAAGCCGGGCGATCTCGACCCGCTGTGGGAGCACTCGGTCGGCCAGTGGGGTCTGAACATCACGGTCCTGCTCCTGCTCGGCGTGGCCTGCGGCTTCGCGGTCGCGCGACTGCTGCGCCGCCACGAGCCGGAGGTCATGCGCAAGTAGGCACGTCAGTCCGCCGCGGGCGGACGAGAAGGGCGGCACCCCTGTGGGGTGCCGCC
>NZ_JBHTSF010000284.1:0-6379 GCF_042795295.1 Streptomyces sp. NPDC056486 | reverse complement strand
GGACACGGGGCGCACGACGAACCGAACTACTTACTTCTCGTTACTTCTCGTCGGAATCGGTATCCGGCTCTTCGTTGTCGGACTCGGCGTCCGTGGGCGCCGACGCACCGCCTTCGAGCAGCCGCTCGAGCTGACGCCCGACGATCCGCTTGAACTTCCGCTGCTGCGGCCGCGTACGGTCGAGCACCGCCACCTCGAGCCGCTCCGCGGGGATCTCCCGCTCGCTGCCGTTCGTGTCGCGGGACAGCGACTGAACGGCCAGCTTCAGCGCCTCGGCGAGCGACATGCCGTCGCGATGACGCTGATCGAGATACGTGCTGATCTGTTCGGCATTGCCGCCGACCGCGACCGAGCCGTGCTCGTCCACGATCGAACCGTCATGCGGCAGGCGGTAGATCTGATCGGAGTCAGCCGTGGCGCCCACCTCGGCGACCACGAGCTCGACCTCGTACGGCTTCTCCGCCTGGCTCGAGAAGATCGTGCCGAGGGTCTGGGCGTAGACGTTCGCGAGCCCACGGGCCGTCACATCGTCACGGTCGTAGGTGTATCCACGGAGGTCGGCATACCGCACGCCACCGATCCGCAGGTTCTCGTACTCGTTGTACTTGCCGGCGGCCGCGAAGCCGATCCGGTCATAGATCTCGCTGAACTTGTGCAGCGCACGGGACGGGTTCTCGCCGACGAACACGATGCCATCGGCGAACTGCAGCACAACAAGGCTGCGACCACGGGCGATGCCCTTGCGGGCGTATTCCGCCCGGTCGGCCATGGCCTGCTGGGGTGAGACATAGAACGGCGTCGACACCGGCTATCCGTCCCTTTCTGTCAGTGACTCAGTCAGTGGCGAATACGGATCGATCAGAGCAGCGAGGCGCGCGGGCCGTCGGGCTGCTCCAGGCGCCGCTCGAGGATCGAGCGGGCGATCTCGGAAGACTCCTCATCTCCCAGCCGCCGGAAACCCTCGTCGGAGATCACGGTGACGATCGGATAGATCCGACGGGCGACATCCGGACCACCCGTCGCCGAGTCGTCGTCCGCCGCGTCGTACAACGCCTGCACGACGAGCGTCGTGGCTTCCTGTTCCGACAGATCGTTGCGGTAGAGCTTCTTCATCGCACCACGCGCGAAGACCGAACCGGAGCCGGTGGCCGCGAAGCCATGCTCCTCGGAACGGCCGCCCGTGACGTCGTACGAGAAGATGCGGCCCTTCTCGCGGTCCACGTCGTACCCCGCGAAGAGCGGGACGACGGCCAGGCCCTGCATGGCCATGCCCAGGTTCGACCGGATCATCGTGGAAAGGCGGTTCGCCTTGCCCTCCAGGGAGAGCGTGGCACCCTCGACCTTCTCGAAGTGTTCGAGCTCCAGCTGGAAGAGCTTGACCATCTCCACGGCGAGACCGGCGGTGCCCGCGATGCCGACCGCTGAGTACTCGTCGGCCGGGAAGACCTTCTCGATGTCGCGCTGCGCGATGACATTGCCCATGGTCGCCCGCCGGTCACCGGCGAGCACCACGCCACCGGGGAACGTCGTCGCCACGATCGTCGTGCCGTGCGGCGCCTCGATCACACCCTGCGTGGGCGGCAACTGCCGGTTGCCCGGCAGGATCCCGGGCTGATGCTCGGACAGGAAGTCCATGAAGGACGAGGAACCAGGCGTCAGGAAGGCAGCCGGTAGACGCCCGGTGCTACGAGTGTTGGCTTCCACGCGTTTCCTTCCAGGTATGCGGCCGCGCGGCGGACGGTGCCGGGATCGTCTCCCAACTTGCCGATGGCCGAAATGCAGTTGAAGCACAGTACGTCAGGGACCCTACCCGCCTCTTGGCGGTGATCCACATGTACGGCTGAGGCGCTTGTGACAGCGGCCCGGCAACCCGCCACGCATTGCCGGCACCGCACGCACCCCCACCCGACATGCCCGCTATTGCCCGCCCTTTTGTACAAATGAGCGCACAAAGTCCTCGGCGTTCTCTTCGAGCACATCATCGATTTCGTCGAGGACGGAGTCCACGTCGTCGCTCAACTTCTCCTGGCGCTCCTTGAGGTCTTCGGAGCCCTGCGCTTCCTCTGTCTGCTCCTCGACCTCCTCGGTGGAACGCGTCGCCTTCTGCTGTCCGCCGCCGGTGTCCTTGGTCGCCATCTACCTCACCCCGCTCGTTCGGTTCGATGCACTTGATCAGACCCTATAAGCCAGGTCTGACATCGGCCCCGTAGTTACTGCAACGTCCGGGGACCACCTCGATGATTCCCACACGCCGGGTCTTTCAGCCTCCGGAGAGCACCCGTACTAGGTCCTCTGCCGTGCGGCAGCGGTCAAGGAGCTCCTTGACGTGATTCCTCGTCCCGCGCAGCGGTTCCAGTGTGGGCACACGTTGGAGCGAGTCGCGGCCCGGCAGGTCGAAGATGACCGAATCCCAGGAGGCCGCGGCCACGTCGTCCGCGTACTGCTCCAGACAGCGCCCGCGGAAGTACGCACGGGTGTCCTCCGGAGGCTTCGTCTGGGCGCGCTCGACCTGAGGCTCCTCCAGGAGGCGCTTCATCTTGCCCCGGGCCACCAGACGGTTGTAGAGGCCCTTGTCGGGCCGTACGTCCGCGTACTGGAGGTCGACCAGGTGCAGCCGCGCCGCGTCCCAGTCGAGGCCGTCACGGCGGCGGTAGCCCTCCATGAGTTCTCGCTTGGCGACCCAGTCGAGCTCTCCGGAGAGGCTCATCGGGTCACTCTCGAGGCGGCCGAGGACGTCTTCCCAGCGGCTGAGAATGTCCTTGGTCTGCTCGTCGGCGTCGGAGCCGTACCGCTCCTCCACGTACTTGCGGGCCAGCTCGAAGTACTCCATCTGGAGCTGCACAGCGGTGAGTGTGCGGCCGCTACGGAGCGTGATGAGGCGCTTGAGCGTCGGATCGTGGGAGACCTGGTGCAGGGTGCGCACGGGCTGATCGACGGCGAGATCCACCGCGATGAAGCCGTCCTCGATCATGGCGAGGACCAGGGACGTGGTGCCGAGCTTGAGATAGGTCGAGATCTCGGAGAGGTTCGCGTCGCCGATGATGACGTGCAGGCGGCGGTACTTCTCCGCGTCGGAGTGCGGCTCGTCCCGGGTGTTGATGATGGGCCGCTTGAGGGTGGTCTCCAGGCCCACCTCGACCTCGAAGTAGTCGGAGCGCTGGCTGAGCTGGAAGCCGTGTTCGTGCCCGTCCTGGCCGATGCCGACGCGGCCCGCGCCCGTGACGACCTGCCGGGAGACGAAGAACGGCGTCAGGTGGCGCACGATGTCCGAGAAGGGGGTTTCCCTTTTCATCAGATAGTTCTCGTGCGTGCCGTACGACGCGCCCTTGTTGTCGGTGTTGTTCTTGTAGAGGTGGATCGGCTGGGCGCCCGGCAGCTGCGCGGCCCGCTCGGCCGCCTCCGCCATGATGCGTTCGCCGGCCTTGTCCCACAGGACGGCGTCCCAGGGATTGGTGACCTCGGGTGAGCTGTACTCGGGGTGCGCGTGGTCCACGTAGAGGCGCGCCCCATTGGTGAGGATCACATTGGCGAGACCGATGTCCTCGTCGGTGAGCTGACTGGCATCGGCGGTCTCACGTGCGAGGTCGAAGCCCCGTGCGTCCCGCAGGGGATTCTCCTCCTCGAAGTCCCAGCGGGCGCGTCGCGCCCGGTGCATCGCCGCGGCGTAGGCGTTGACGATCTGGGACGAGGTGAGCATGGCATTGGCGTTCGGGTGGCCGGGGACGGAGATGCCGTACTCCGTCTCGATGCCCATTACTCGCCGTACGGTCATGCGGCCCTCCTTGCCCGGCGGCGCTCCCGTTCGGGTGCGGCGCTCAAGTACCGCTGGTTCTCCGGTGCGTGTGCGGTGCCCGTCCCCGCACTGCGCGACTCGGCGGTACCGAAGAGCCTAGAGCGCCTTTGCGCTGGTGGGGAGATCATTGCCTTGGTTGAAAAACAGACAGCTGCGGGTACCCACGAAGGACACCCGCAGCCGCCCTGTCTTCTACAGGTACTGACCGGTGTTCGCCACCGTGTCGATGGAGCGTCCGGTGTCCGCGCCCTGCTTTCCGGTGACGAGCGTACGGATGTAAACGATCCGTTCGCCCTTCTTGCCGGAGATGCGGGCCCAGTCGTCCGGGTTCGTGGTGTTGGGCAGGTCCTCGTTCTCCTTGAACTCGTCGATGCAAGCCTGCAGGAGGTGAGAGACCCGGATGCCCTTCTGGTTGGCGTCGAGGAAGGCCTTGATGGCCATCTTCTTGGCGCGTCCGACGATGTTCTCGATCATGGCGCCGGAGTTGAAGTCCTTGAAGTAGAGGACTTCCTTGTCGCCGTTGGCGTACGTCACCTCGAGGAAGCGGTTCTCCTCGGACTCCGCGTACATCTGTTCCACGACGGACTGGATCATGCCGTCCACAGTGGTGCGCCGGTCGGCACTGTGTTCGGCGAGGTCGTCCGCGTGCAGCGGAAGCCGCTCGGTGAGGTACTTGGCGAAGATGTCCTTCGCCGCCTGGGCGTCGGGGCGCTCGATCTTGATCTTTACGTCGAGTCGTCCGGGCCGCAGGATCGCGGGGTCGATCATGTCCTCACGGTTGGAGGCGCCGATGACGATGACGTTCTCCAGGCCTTCCACGCCGTCGATCTCGGCGAGCAGCTGGGGGACGATGGTGTTCTCCACGTCCGAGCTGACACCGGATCCGCGAGTGCGGAAGAGGGATTCCATCTCGTCGAAGAAGACGATGACGGGGGTGCCCTCGCTCGCCTTCTCCCTCGCACGCTGGAAGACCAGGCGGATGTGACGCTCGGTCTCGCCCACGTACTTGTTGAGGAGCTCGGGGCCCTTGATGTTGAGGAAGAAGCTCTTCCCCTGTGCCGCTCCGGTCACCTCGGCGACCTTCTTGGCAAGGGAGTTGGCGACGGCCTTCGCGATCAGTGTCTTGCCGCAGCCAGGAGGCCCGTACAGCAGGACGCCCTTGGGCGGCCGCAGTTCGTGCTCCCTGAAGAGGTCCGGGTAGAGGTAGGGCAGTTCGACCGCGTCGCGGATCAGCTCGATCTGGTTGCCCAGACCGCCGATCTGCTCGTAGCCGATGTCCGGTACCTCTTCGAGGACGAGCTCTTCGACCTCACTCTTGGGAACGACTTCGTAGACGTACCCGGAGCGGGGTTCGAGCAGGAGCGCGTCGCCGGGGCGGATGGTGACGTCGAGGAGTGGTTCGGCGAGCCGCACCACCCGCTCCTCGTCGGTGTGCCCGACCACCAGAGCGCGCTCGCCGTCCTCAAGGATCTCCTTGAGGGTGACGATGTCCCCCACGCTCTCGTACTCCATGGCCTCGACCACGTTGAGCGCTTCGTTCAACATGAGTTCCTGGCCGCGCCTGAGCTCTTCGAGCTCGACGCTGGGGCTGACGTTCACCCGGAGCTTGCGGCCCCCGGTGAAGATGTCGGCCGTGCCGTCCTCGTTCGCCACGAGGAAGACTCCGAAGCCGGCCGGCGGCTGCGCGAGCCGGTCGACTTCCTCCTTGAGGGCCACGATCTGGTCGCGGGCCTCACGGAGCGTGTTGGCGAGCCGCTCGTTCTGTGCGGATACGCCGGCCAGATTTGTCTGCAGCTCGACGATCCGCTCTTCGAGAATCCTCGTATGACGCGGAGAGTCGGCGAGCTTACGTCGCAGGACGGCGATTTCCTGCTCGAGATAGGCAACCTGACCGGCGGGGTCCTCAGACCCTCGCCCCGGCCGGATGCCGCGGTTGATGTCGTCGTCGTGGGCTGCCACGGTCCTCACCTCCTCCAAGGGGAGCTGGACGCTTCCAGACCCTACCTGGGTGGGTGTCGATTGAAACCCCTAGATCACAAAGACGGTCGAGGTGTGTCCGATCTTCACCCTTGCGCTCTCCCTCACACCAGGTGGATACCCACCCAACAACATCGGAAAGCGGGCGGTTGTATCGTCGAAGCGTTCAACACCCGTCAGGGCTGGCCCGACTTGTCCTCAAGTCGGTTCGCCCGACGCAGCGATCGGCAGGAGAAATGACCGTGCAGAACGAGGCTGGGACCGGCCCTGAGGGGCGCGATCTCCTGGAGGTCTGGATCGACCAGGACCTCTGTACCGGCGACGGCATCTGCGCCCAGTACGCGCCCGAGGTCTTCGAGCTCGACATCGACGGTCTGGCCTATGTGAAGAGCGGCGACGACGAGCTCCTGCAGACGCCGGGCGCCACAACGCCCGTTCCGCTGACGCTTCTGCGTGACGTGGCGGACTCGGCGAAGGAGTGCCCGGGCGACTGCATCCACGTGCGTCGTGTTTCGGACAGCGTGGAGGTCTACGGCCCCGACGCGGCGTGAGGTCGCGAACTCATCGGCAACTCAGCCATGAAGCCATGAAGAAGGGCCTGTGCCCGCC
>NZ_JBHTSF010000283.1:0-6455 GCF_042795295.1 Streptomyces sp. NPDC056486 | reverse complement strand
GCGGGGGGCGCCTGGTTAAAGCGCCCGCGCACCCACTAGGCGCGTCCCTTGTCGCCTCCCCCGTCGCGTCCCCTATATAGGGGACGCGACCGTCTACAGGGGAGCAACCGTCAGCCGTCCGGCGTCAGCCCCGCCCGGCCCAGATATTGGTGCCGGGCGTGGAGACCGCGTACGCGTCGATCTCGGTGAGCTCCTCGGGCGTGAGCTTCGGTCCGGCAAGGGCCGCCACGTTCTCCTCCAGCTGCTTCACGCTGGAGGCGCCGATGAGCGCGGAGGTCATCCGCTCGTCGCGCAGGACCCAGTTGAGCGCCAGTTGCGCGAGCGACTGGTCGCGGCGGGCCGCGATGTCGTTCAGGCCGTTCAGGCGGCGCACGACCTCATCGCTGAGGAGGTCGGGGTCGAGCGACTTGCCCTGCGTGGCGCGCGAGCCCTCCGGGATGCCCTTGAGGTACTTGTTCGTGAGCAGGCCCTGTGCCAGCGGCACGAAGGAGATGCAGCCCATGCCCGCGCCCTCGAGGGTGTCGAGCAGGCCGTCGTCCTCGGTCCAGCGGTTGATCATCGAGTACGAGGGCTGGTGGATGAGGGCGGGAACGCCCATCTCCCGCAGCAGCCGCGCCGCTTCGGCGGTCTGCTCGCTGGTGTACGAGGAGACGCCCACGTACAGCGCCTTTCCCTGCTGGACGGCGGACGCGAGCGCGCCCATCGTCTCCTCCAGCGGGGTGTTGGGGTCGAAGCGGTGCGAGTAGAAGATGTCGACGTAGTCGACGCCCATCCGCTTCAGCGAGGCGTCCAGGGACGACAGCAGGTACTTGCGCGAACCCCACTCGCCGTACGGACCGGGGTGCATGAGGTACCCCGCCTTGGTCGAGAGGACCAATTCATCGCGGTACGGGGCGAAATCCTGCGCGAACAGCTTGCCGAAGTTGAGCTCGGCCGAACCGGCCGGGGGCCCGTAGTTGTTCGCCAGGTCGAAGTGGGTGACGCCCAGGTCGAAGGCGCGGCGCAGGATCTCGCGCTGGCTCGCCAGGGACTTGTCGTCACCGAAGTTGTGCCACAGGCCGAGGGAGACGGCGGGGAGCTTCAGGCCGCTGCGGCCCGTGCGCCGGTACTCCATGGCGTCGTAACGGTCCGCTGCCGCTTGGTACAGAGACGTGTCGTTCATGGGTACGAAGCTACTGCAGCTCCGGATCATCGCGAGAGCGGAGGCCCGCTCACCCGAGAGCAGAGACAGGCCCGCACAGCGGTAGGCTTTCGCCTTCGGGGACTGCCATCTGCATGGAGGGGCTGACAGAAGTGAACCTGCGCGACCTGGTGTACGGACTTTACGCACGCCGGGTGGAAGGCCGCCTCGACCACGACCAGGTGCCCAAGCACATCGGGGTCATCCTCGACGGCAACAGGCGCTGGGCCAAGGCGTCCGGCGGGACCACCGAACAGGGGCACCAGGCGGGTGCGTACAAGATCGAGGAGTTCCTCGGCTGGTGCGCCGAGACGGACGTCGAGGTCGTCACTCTCTGGATGCTTTCCACCGACAACCTCGACCGCCCGGAGCAGGAGCTGATCCCGCTCCTCGGCATCATCGAGGACACGGTCCGCGGCCTCGCCGCCGACGGCCGCTGGCGCGTGCACCACGTGGGCACGAAGGACCTGCTGCCCGACCGCACCCAGGCCGTCCTGAAGGAGGCCGAGCAGTCCACCCACGGCAACGCCGGGATACTGGTCAACGTGGCCGTCGGGTACGGCGGCCGGCAGGAGATCGCCGACGCGGTCCGCTCGCTGATCCTCGACCACGCGGACAAGGGCACGAGCCTGGAGGACGTCGCCGAGACCGTCGACGTCGATCTGATCTCCAAGCACCTCTACACACGCGGCCAGCCGGACCCCGACCTGGTGATCCGAACGAGTGGAGAGCAGCGCCTGTCAGGCTTCATGCTCTGGCAGTCGGCCCACTCCGAGTACTACTTCTGTGAAGTTTTCTGGCCGGCCTTCCGCAAGGTCGATTTCCTGCGTGCGCTGCGTGATTACGCGGCCAGGCACCGGCGCTACGGCGGCTGACACCCACGAGGTGTCCAGGAAGTGCTCATGTCGGTGAGGCGTGAGTAACCCAGAGTTCACGGACGCGCCGTCATATGCCCTGGCATGGCTGCACGTGTTCGAGGGAATAAGCCTTCCAGGTCGACATCCGATTCACGGATGTCGTATCTCAGCGGGCGGCATGGGGCCGTCCGCCCGGGAGGCCCTTTGCACCAGGACGACCGTGCGGTGAGTACGGGCGAAGTGGAGGGCCGGAGCTCGGCCCGCGCACTGCGGCACGAGACCGGTCCGGACTTCTCCCGGCATCCTTCCCGTCGCTCCCCGACCTCATCCGAGGGGGTACGTCCTTCCGTGGTGACCAGCACAAAGCGCCGCATGCCCGACAGGCGCACCTATGTTCTCGACACCAGCGTTCTGCTCGCTGACCCGAATTCCATGTACCGCTTCGACGAGCACGAAGTCGTGCTGCCCGTCGTCGTGGTCACGGAGCTCGAGGCGAAGCGGCACCATCCGGAGCTCGGCTACTTCGCCCGGCAGGCCCTGCGCCTGCTTGACGACTGCCGGGTCCGGCATGGTCGCCTGGACGCGCCGATCCCGATCGGCGATCTGGGCGGCACGCTGCGCGTCGAGCTCAACCACTCCGATCCCGGCGTGCTTCCGGCCGGCTACCGGTTGGGGGACAACGACTCACGGATTCTCGCCGTCGCGCGCAACCTCCAGGCAGAGGGATACGACGTCACCGTCGTGTCGAAGGATCTGCCTCTGAGGATCAAGGCGTCCTCGGTCGGCCTCCTCGCAGAGGAGTATCGGGCCGAGCTCGCCATCACGGACTCCGGCTGGACCGGAATGTCCGAACTGACCCTCTCGGGCGAACAGGTGGACCTCCTCTTCGAGGAAGACACCCTGTATGTGCCGGAGGCGGCAGACCTGCCCGTCCATACGGGCCTCACCATCCAGTCCGAGAAGGGCAAGGCGCTCGGCCGGGTCACGGCCGACGGCAACGTCCGTCTCGTACGCGGTGATCGTGAGGCATTCGGCCTCAAGGGGAGGAGTGCGGAGCAGCGCATCGCGCTGGATCTGCTGCTCGATCCGGACATCGGCATCGTGTCGATGGGCGGGCGCGCGGGCACCGGCAAGTCGGCTCTCGCGCTCTGCGCGGGGCTTGAAGCCGTCCTGGAGCGCCGACAGCACCAGAAGGTGATGGTCTTCAGGCCGCTGTACGCGGTGGGCGGGCAGGAGCTCGGCTATCTGCCCGGCACCGAGGCCGAGAAGATGGGTCCGTGGGCGCAGGCGGTCTTCGACACGCTCGGCTCGGTGGCGGGCAAGGCGGTCATCGAGGAGGTGACGGCGCGCGGCATGCTCGAAGTGCTTCCGCTCACCCATATCCGCGGGCGCTCGTTGCACGACGCGTTCGTGATCGTCGACGAGGCCCAATCCCTGGAGCGAAACGTTCTTTTGACCGTTCTGTCCAGGATCGGGGCGAACTCCCGAGTCGTCCTCACCCATGACGTCGCCCAGCGCGACAACCTTCGAGTGGGGCGGTACGACGGTGTAGTTGCCGTCGTCGAGAAGCTGAAGGGCCACCCGCTCTTCGCCCACGTCACGCTCACCCGATCCGAGCGTTCACAGATCGCGGCGCTCGTGACCGAAATGCTGGAGGATGGTCAGATCTGAACCAGTACACCCTGGTTGCACGGTAGTTGGCGCCGCCCGGCGAAGCGAAGGAGCCTAGCCGGGCGGCGTCATGGCGTCCGCCCTTTTCCGAAAAACTCCTGGGGCAAACAAGGTGTGAGCTTTCACACGGCACGGAGAATTGCCTTGCGGCCTCCGGCTGGGGCAGAGTCTGGGTCCTGTCAGGCCCCGCATGCGACACACATGTACCCCCAGCGGTACTGCAACCCGGAAACACCAGAACTTCATAGTGGCCGTCGCATGCCGCCCGAAGCACCACGCGGCACTCCCATCACGGGAGTTGCCCACCGGGCCCGTGCCTCCCGTGACCGAGAACCAAGCGGAGGCCAGCGTCCAGGGGCACGATTGCGTCCGCGAGGTCACCTATGCGGGCGATGCTGGAAGGAAACCGTGTGAGCCGGATTTCGGTCCGGGGATTCGCCGTGGCATCCGCCACCGCGGTCACCACCGTCGGCGCTGTTGTTGGTGTCGCCTCGGGCAGCACCCCGGGCGCCTCGAATGACAACGACTTCGAGGCGACAGCGAGCGACGCGACACTCCTCGCAGACATCCCCGCGGGTCAGCAGGCCCAGGTACAGACCGCGTCCCTGACGCAGCAGGCCGACGCACAGGCCATGGCTGCCGACACGGCGGCGAAGAAGTCGGCGGCAGAAGCAGCGCGCAAGCAAGCTGCCGAGTCGGCGATCGCGAAGCAGAAGGCCGCTGAGAAGCAGGAGGCCGCCGAGAAGGCGGCAGCCAAGAAGGAGCGCGAGGAGAAGGCCGAGGTCAAGGCCAGCCGTTCCTCCACGCGTGACGCCGGCGACTTCGCCAAGCAGTCCTCGTACTCCGTCTCGCAGGTTCAGGCGATGGCACGGCAGATGGTCCCCGGTGACCAGTTCCAGTGCTTCAGCAACATCGTCAACCACGAGTCCACCTGGAACTACCAGGCCAGCAACGCCTCTTCGGGCGCCTACGGTCTCGTCCAGGCGCTGCCAGGATCCAAGATGTCCTCGGCCGGAGCCGACTGGCAGACGAACCCCGCCACGCAGATCAAGTGGGGTCTCGGCTACATGAACGACCGCTACGGAAGCCCGTGCGGAGCCTGGGACTTCTGGCAGGCGAACAACTGGTACTGAGCTGCTTTTCGCTCAACCTTCTAAGGCCCCTCACCGTCCTTCGGTGGGGGGTCTTTGCCGTGTACGGTCAGTCCGACAACTTCCAGGGGGGAGTGGTGGGGAAAGACGGGGGAAGAGGACGGATCATGTCGCGAGTGCCAGAGTGGATCGGCCGGCTCGGTGCCGGACTGTCTCAGATGGGCGAGCGGATGGGGCAGCACGATGAGCCCTATTCCGACCCGGAGGACAGTGCCAGGACGTCGCGGCGGTCGGCCGCCGACGGCGCTGCCGCCGCCGAGGGGGACGCGGCGGACCGTGCGGACACCGCCGCGGAGCCGGATGAGCAGGTCGTGCCCGCCCCGCCCGCGTACGCGCCGGCCGTAGCGGCACCGCCCGACCCCGTCTCGGCGGTGCCGTGGGGGATGCGGGTGGCGGCCGAGGCCGGCTGGCGTCTTCTCGTACTCGCGGGCACGCTCTGGGTGTTGATGAAGGTCATCAGCGCCGTGCAGCTCGTCGTCTTCGCCTTCGTCGCGGCGCTGCTCATCACCGCGATGCTCCAGCCGACGGTGGTCAGGCTCAAGCGGATGGGACTGCCGCGGGGGCTCGCGACGGTCGTCACGGCCGTTCTGGGCTTCGTCATCATGGGTCTGGTCGGCTGGTTCGTCGTCTGGCAGGTCATGGACAACGTGGACACGCTGTCCAGCCAGGTCCAGGACGGCATCGACGATCTGCGCAACTGGCTGCTCACCAGCCCGTTCCACGTGACCGAGGACCAGATCAACGACATCGCCAAGAGCCTGCGCGAAGCGGTCGGGGCGAACACGGAGACGCTGACGTCGGCGGGGCTCGAAGGGGTCACCGTGATCGTGGAGGCCATGACCGGCATCCTGCTCGCGATGTTCTCGACGCTCTTCCTGCTGTACGACGGGAAGCGGATCTGGCAGTGGGTCCTGAAGCTGGTCCCGGCGCCCGCGCGGCCCGGCATCGCGGGGGCGGGGCCGCGTGCCTGGCGCACGCTGACCGCCTATGTGCGCGGCACGGTGATAGTGGCTCTGATCGACGCGATCTTCATCGGCCTCGGGATCTACTTCCTCGGGGTGCCGATGGCGGTACCGCTGGCCGTCTTCATCTTCCTGTTCGCGTTCATCCCGCTGGTGGGTGCGGTGGTTTCGGGCGCGCTCGCCGTGGTGGTCGGCCTGGTGACGCAGGGCGTCTTCACCGGTCTGATGACCCTGGTCGTGGTCCTCGCCGTGCAGCAGATCGAGGGCCACATCCTCCAGCCGTTCATCCTCGGCCGTGCCGTGCGGGTGCATCCCCTGGCCGTCGTGCTGTCCGTGGCGGCGGGCGGGCTCGTCGCCGGGATCGGCGGTGCGGTGGTGGCCGTGCCGCTCGTCGCCGTGACGAACACGGTGGTGGGCTATCTGCGGGCGTACTCCCGTGAGGCGGCCCTGAAGCAGTCACCGCAGCCTCGCGGGGCGACGGCGGTGGATGTTGCCCCGGTGGAGCCGGCTTCCCCGTCGTCGGGCCCGTAGTCCGGCGGACCTCTTTCAGCCCGTCCGGCGTTTGAGGACGAACTCGGCGAAGCCGGTGACAGACGGTACGCAAGAGGAACGGCCCCTCCCGGCAACTGCTGGG
>NZ_JBHTSF010000282.1:0-6551 GCF_042795295.1 Streptomyces sp. NPDC056486 | reverse complement strand
GGTGGGGGCTGGTCGCGCAGTTCCCCGCGCCCCTTACGGGCCCGGATTTCGGCCGGGCTGGATATCCAGCCCGGCCGACAGCTGCCTCAGCCCGGCGCCAGCCGATACGCGTCCAGGGCCAGCGTCATCTCCATCAGATCCCGGGGCCGCGCAAGCGACCGCGAGGTCAACTGCTCCAACCGCCGCAAGCGGTTGAACACCGTGTTGCGGTGGCAGTACAGACGCCCCGCGGCCCGCCCCGCGGACCCCTCGCACAGCAGCCACGCGTCCAGCGTCTCAAGCAGCACCGCCCGATCCCCCGGCTCAAGGGCAAGCACCTCGCCGAACACGTCCGACACAAGGCGTCCCGCCAACTCCGGCTGGCTCACCACCAGCGCCGTCGGCATCCGCTGGTCGAGCCGTACGATCCCGGTCGCGTCCGGCGGGCACGTACGCAGGGCCAGTTCGGCGAGGCGACGCGCGTGGCCCAGTTCGGAGAGCCCCGCCACCACAGGGCTGATGCCGCCGGGCCCGGGGCACCGCCCGTCAAGGGCGGCGGCCAACTCGTCCAGGCCCTCCTCCGCCCCGAGCGCCACCACCCCCACCTCCCGGTCCGTCCGCATCCGCCAGACGAAGCGGAACCCGGCCCGCTGGATCTGCCGGTGGAACGCGGCACGTCCGTCCCGTCGCTCGGCGCGCAGCACCACCACCGCGTACGGCCCGCGCTCCGGAAGATCGAGCCCGGCGGCCACCTGCGAGGCGAGCCCGGGTCCGGCCTGCCCCTCGAGGAGCGCGTCGAGCAGCGCCTGCAGCTGCTCGTCGGTGCGCCGCCGCAGCTCCATCTCCGTCGCCCGGTAGGCGTCGGACGCGGCCTGGGCCTGCGCGTCGACCGCCGACCACACCATCGTCGCCGAACGCATCAGGACCGCTAGCTTCTCGGGATTCTGCCCCTCGGTGCCTTCGAGCAGCGAGTCCCAGACCAGATAGCCCGCGTTGCGGTACGAGTGCACCACCAGGTCGAGCGGAAGACCCTGCTGCGCCCGGCGCCGCCCTGCCTCCTCCGCGTACTCCAGATCGCGGCGCGGTGAGGCGCGCGGCGCCGAGATGGTCTCGATGCCGATCCGCATCGCTTCTTCCGCCTCCTGCCACTGCTGGTCGTGCGGAAGGACCCGCGCGTACACCGGCGAGTGCTCGAAGAGCTGCCGCAGATGTTCGTCCACCAGCTCGGGGACACGGGGGAGCAGCGCCACGCACGCCTCCTCCAGCACCTTCCAGTCGTGGCCCGTCCGAGGCCTGCGTCCGCTCATGGAACCCCCATCGCCGCCGCCCGCCGTTGTCCCTGTGCTGCGGAGGATGCCATCGCCCGACCACCCCTGGCAGGCCCCTGACACGCGGTGTTGTGCCCGTGCACAACAGGCGGCCGGTCCCGCTGGTCACCCGCAGCGATTCGGACACAGGCCGTGGACGGGCGGGCGCGGCGGTGCTGGGGTGAGCGCCACGCGAAGGCAAGCGGAGGACAGGGGGGTCCAGGTGGGTGGTTCCGGACTGGTCGTACAGGACGCGTCGGTCGGATACGGGCCGGTGCGCGCACTGCGCCAGGTGTCGCTCGAAGTGCCGGACGGCGCCGTCGTCGCCGTGCTAGGCGGCAACGGCGCGGGCAAGTCGACGCTCCTGCGCGCCATTTCACGCACCCTCGGCTTTCACCGGGGGGCGCTCACCACCGGCTCCATCCACTTCGGCGGGCGGCGCATCGACGGACTGCACGCGGACCGGGTGGTCGCCGCCGGAGTCTCCCAAGTGCCGGAAGGCAGACGGGTGTTCGCCCGGATGACCGTCGCCGACAATCTGCGGGCGGGTGCGCTCGGCTCCGCGGGAAGCCGGGGAGCCAAGGCCAGAGCCCTGGACCGCGTCCATGAACTGTTCCCCGTGCTCGCCGAGCGCGCGGGCCAGCGGGCCGGGCTCCTCTCGGGCGGCGAGCAGCAGATGCTGGCGGTGGCCAGGGCGTTGATGGCCTCGCCGAAGCTGCTGCTCCTTGACGAACCCTCCCTGGGGCTCGCCCCGTTGATGGCGGCACGCATCGCCGACACCATCCAGGAGATCAACACCCAGGGCACCGCTGTCCTCCTCGTCGAACAGAACGCCGCACTCGCGCTGCGCCTCGCCTCACGTGCGTACGTCCTTGACGTGGGCGAAGTGGCACTCGCGGGACCGGCGGACGAGCTGTCCGCCTCCGACGAGGTACGCCGCCGCTATCTCGGCGTGGTCGACGAGACCGCAGCGGCCGATGCCTCGCGCGGCGTCAGCGCGCTGCCGGTGCTGAGGCGCTGGGCGGGCCGACGATGAGCGAGGAACGCGGGGCGGCCGACGCGCAGCCCATGGAAACGGGCGACGTACCCGCCCTGGAAGTACGGGACTTGACCGTCCGCTTCGCGGGCCTCACCGCGCTCGACGCCGTCAGTTTCACCGTACGGCCCGGCACCGTGCACGCCGTCATCGGACCCAACGGCGCGGGGAAGTCCACCTGCTTCAACGTCCTGTCCGGCGTGTACCGCGCCACCGGCGGCAGCGTCCGCTTCGGTGAGCACGAGCTGACGACGATGCCTCCGCACCGCATCGCCGACCTGGGCGTCGCACGGATCTTCCAGAACCTGGCCCTGCCGCCGCGCGCGACGGTCGCCGACAGCCTGATGCTCGGACGCCACCGGCTGACCCGCACGGGATTCGTCGCCGCTGGGCTCCGCCTTCCGTCGGCCGCGCGCGAGGAGCGGAGCCACCGTGAACGGGTGCGGGAGATAGCCGCGTTCGTCGGTATCGAGCACCAACTACAGGCCCCCGCGGGCTCCTTGCCGTACGGGCAGCAGAAGCTCGCCGAGCTGGCCCGCGCCCTGTGCATGGAGCCCCGGCTGCTCCTGCTCGACGAGCCCGTCGCGGGCATGACCGCCGACGAGCGGCAGCGCACGGCCGCCGTCATCGCGGGCGTCCGCGACAGCCTCGGAATCTCGATCGTCCTGGTGGAACACGACATGGGGGTGGTGATGCGGCTCGCTGACGCGGTGACCGTACTGGACTTCGGCCGGCGCATAGCGGACGGCGCACCGGCGGCCGTACAGAACGACCCGGCGGTCGTGCGGGCGTACCTGGGAGAGGAGGCCACCTCATGAACACCTTCGTCGAGCTCCTGCTCAACGGTCTCTCGATGGGCTCCGTCTACGCCCTCATCGCCCTCGGTTTCGTCGTCATCTTCCGGGCCACCGAAGTCGTGAACTTCGCGCACGCCTCGCTGCTCCTGGCGGGCGGCTACATCACCGCGTCCCTCCACGACGACATCGGCTTCTGGCCCGCGTTGCTCGTCGGTATCGCGGGAGCCGCCGTCGTCGGTGCCGCCATCGAGTTCCTGGTCATGCGGCGCTATCGGGGCTCCGACCACAGTGTCCTGGCCATCGTCACCATCGGCGTCGACATCCTGCTCACCACCGAACTCACCCGCCGCCTCGGCACCGATGTGCTCGCACTCGGCGACCCCTGGGGCGACTCGGTGCTCACCATCGGTTCTGTCTCCATCGCGTACACGCGGATCGCCGCGTTCGTCGCCGCCGCGCTCCTCATCTCCGTCTTCCTGCTCGCCTTCCGCTACACCTCCTGGGGTGTGGCGATGCGTGCCGCAGCGGAGAGCCCGGAGACCGCCGCCCTGATGGGTGTGCGCCTGGGCCGGGTCTCCCTCGGCGCCTGGGCGGTCGCGGGGGGACTCGCCGCCGTGGCGGCGCTCTTCCTCACCGTCTTCCCGACCCCGGGTCTGGAACGGGCCACTTCCCTCGCCGCGTTGAAGGCGTTCCCCGCCGCGATCCTCGGCGGCCTCGACTCCACCACGGGTGCGCTCGTCGGGGGACTCGTCGTCGGGGTCACCGAGTCCCTCGCCACCGGCTATCAGAGCGAACTCACGTTCCTGGGGCGTGGGTTGGGCGACCTGGCGCCCTACCTGGTGATGACCGTCATCCTCCTCATCCGGCCCGCCGGACTCTTCGGCACGAAGGAGCTCACCCGTGTCTGAAGTCCTGGCCCGAGGCCGGGAGTTGCGCTCCCGGAACCGTACGAGGCTGACGCGCCCGCGGACGTACGTATGGATCGCGGGAGCCGTGCTCCTGCTCGCCCTGCCCTTCTACCTCGACCGGTTCTGGCTCCAGGCGGGCCTGTTCGCCATGGCGGCCGCCATCGGCGCGATCGGCCTCAACCTCCTCACCGGCGCGACAGGACAGCTCTCCATGGGGCACGCCTTCTTCCTCGCGATCGGCGCGTACGGATACTGCGTCTTCGCGGGGGACGGGGATGGTGGCCTGACCGGGCTCGGGCTTCCCACCTGGATCGCCGCCGCCCTGGCCGTCGGCGTCGCGGGGATCGCGGGCGGGCTCTTCAGCCCCATCGCGGGACGCCTGCAGGGCGCGTACCTCGGCATCGCGACGCTCGCCCTCATCTTCATCGGGCAGCACGTCCTGTTCAACGCCCATGATCTGACCGGCGGCTCCAACGGACGCGACGTACCGCCCCTGAGCGTCTTCGGCATCACCTTCGACGACAGCGAGCTCGTGGTGGCCGCCGTGCCGTTCGGGGCGTCGGAGAAGCTCTGGTACGCGGGGCTCGTCCTCCTCGTCGGCTGCGGACTCTTCGCCCGCGGTGTGCTGCGCGGGCGCCCTGGACGTGCCATGAACGCCATCCGGGACCACCGCGTCGCCGCGGGCGTCATCGGGGTGCCCGTCGCCCGCTACCGCGCGGGCGTCTTCGTCCTGTCGTCGATGTACGCGGGCCTCGCAGGGGTCCTCCTTGCCCTCGTCTTCCAGCGCACCGTGCCGGACTACTTCGGCATCACGCTGTCCCTCGAATACCTCGCCATGATCGTCATCGGCGGCCTCGGCTCGGTGGCGGGAGCGGTGGCCGGTGCGGCCGTCGTGTCCCTCCTTCCGCAGCTCCTGACCCGGTACAGCGACGCGCTGCCCCTGGTCTCGGCCCCCGGGACCGGCGGGATCACGCCGGGTGAGGCATCCCGGTATCTGTACGGCGCCGCCGTCGTGGCGGTGGTGCTGTTCCTGCCCGGCGGCCTGGCCAGCATCGCCGCCCGGCGCTCCAGGCCGGCGTCCGGCCCAACTCCAGGGGAGGAACAATGAGTTCACGCACACTGAGAAGGACTGCCAGAAGGACCACGAGAAGGACCACGAGAAGCACCACGCGAAGGACCACCGCTACGGCGACGGCGCTCGCCGCGCTGCTCGCGGTGGCAGGTTGCAGCTCCAAGGCCAACGACGACAAGGGCGACAAGGAGGGCGCGGGCGGGGTCAAGACCGGCGTCGGTGTCTCCGCCGACACGATCACCCTCGGCGTGCTCACCGACATGACCGGTGTCTACGCGACCCTGGGCAAGAGCGTCACCCAGGCACAGCAGCTCTACGTCAAGCAGACCAACGCCGACGGCGGCATCTGCGGCCGCAAGCTGAAGCTGACCGTCCGCGACCACGGCTACGACCCCCAGAAGGCGGTCGCCGCGTACACGGAGCTGGAGCCCGACGTCCTCGGCTTCGCCCAGTTCATCGGCTCCCCGTTCGTCGCCGCGGTCAAGCAGCGGGTCGACGCGGACAAGGCGCTCGTGCTGCCTCAGGCGTGGTCGGCGAACCTCCTCGGCAGCTCGTACGTCCGGGTCGTCGGCTCGACGTACGACCTGGAGACGATCAACGCGATCGACTTCCTGATGAAGGAGAAGGGCCTCAAGAAGGGCGACAAGCTCGGCCATGTCTACTTCGAGGGCGACTACGGCGAGAACGCGCTGAAGGGCTCGCGGTACATGGCGAAGAAGTCGGGCCTCACCGTCGTGGAGCAGAAGATCAAGCCGACCGACAACGACATGACGGCGCAGGTCGCGGCCCTGAAGAAGGCCGGAGTGAAGGGCGTGGTGATCAGTGCGGGCCCGCGGCAGGCGGCCTCCCTCGTGGGTGTCGCGGCGGCCGGCAAGTTCGACGTCCCGATCATCGGCAACAACTCGGCGTTCGCACCCCAGCTCCTCGGCACGCAGGCGGGCCCCGCCCTGGCGAAGAACTACTACGTGGCCTCGCCGACCCTCCCGATCGGCGCGGACACCCCCCTCGCGAAGAAGCTGGTCGCCGACTACAAGGCGGCGTACCCCAAGGACGCCCTGGACAACGGCGTGTCAGCCGGGTGGACCGCGGCGTCCATCTTCGGCGAGGCACTGAAGAGGGCGTGCAAGAGCAAGGACCTCACCCGTGAGGGCGTCGACAAGGCGCTCCTGACGATCAACGCCTACGACACGGGCCTCGGCGTCGACCAGGACTTCACCGACCCCAAGGCGCCCTCCTCGAAGGAGAGCGTGATCCTGCGCCCCGACAAGGGCGTGACGGGCGGCATGAAGGTGGCCAGGGAGCCGGGCGCCGCGGATGCGGTCGAGGGGTACACGGCGGGCGGCTGAGGTTTCAGCCTGTGGGGGTCCCCCCCTGCTCCTTCAGAGCTTGGGGGAGTTTGAGGACGGCCCGAAGGGCGACAGACGGCACGCAAAGGGGGCCCGAACCGAATGG
>NZ_JBHTSF010000281.1:0-6728 GCF_042795295.1 Streptomyces sp. NPDC056486 | reverse complement strand
GGGGAAACCCTTGTCCGGCGGCCCGTTGGCGCCCCGAAGGGGCGCGAGGCTGTGACACGAGCGGCACCGCCGCGGGGCGCGCCCAGCCACGACGCACCCGCAGAGGCAAACGGCGAACCGTCAGTTCTTACGGGTCTTGGCCGCCTTCTTGGCGACGGCCTTGGTGGCGACGGCCTTCTTGGCAGTGGTCTTCGCGGCGGTGACCTTCTTGGCCGCGGACGTCTTGGCGGGGGCCTTGGCCGCCGCCGACTTTTTCACCGCCGAGGAAACCGCCCGCTTACGCCCCTGCGAGGGCAACGCGTCGCTGATCCGGTCCGACTCCAGGATGTCCCGCAGGAACTTGCCCGTGTGGCTCGTCGGGACCCCCGCGATCTCCTCGGGCGTGCCCTCGGCGACGACGAGACCGCCGCCGTTGCCGCCTTCGGGGCCCATGTCGACGACCCAGTCCGCGGTCTTGACGACGTCGAGGTTGTGCTCGATGACGATGACCGTGTTGCCCTTGTCGACCAGGCCGGACAGGACCGCGATCAGCTTGCTGATGTCCTGGAAGTGCAGACCGGTGGTCGGCTCGTCAAGGACGTAGACGGTCCGTCCCGTCGAGCGCTTCTGGAGCTCGGAGGCCAGCTTCACGCGCTGGGCCTCGCCACCGGAGAGCGTGGGGGCGGACTGGCCGAGCCTGACGTATCCCAGACCCACGTCGTTGAGCGTGCGCAGGTGGCGGGAGATGGCAGGCACCGCCTCGAAGAAGTCGAGCGCCTCTTCGATCGGCATGTCCAGGACCTCGGCGATGGACTTGCCCTTGTAGTGGACGTCCAGCGTCTCGCGGTTGTAGCGCGCCCCGTGGCAGACCTCGCAGGGGACGTACACATCCGGCAGGAAGTTCATCTCGATCTTGATCGTGCCGTCACCGGAGCAGTTCTCGCAGCGACCGCCCTTGACGTTGAAGGAGAAGCGGCCGGGCAGATAGCCCCGGACCTTCGCCTCCATCGTCTCCGCGAACAGCCTGCGGACGTGGTCGAAGACTCCGGTGTACGTCGCCGGGTTCGACCGGGGTGTACGGCCGATGGGCGACTGGTCGACGTGCACGACCTTGTCGACGAGGTCGTCGCCCTCCACGCGCGTGTGCCGCCCGGGGACGGACTTGGCGCCGTTCAGCTCGCGCGCCAGGTGCGTGTAGAGGATGTCGTTGACCAGCGTCGACTTGCCGGAGCCCGAGACACCGGTGACCGCGGTGAGGACACCGAGCGGGAAGGAGACGTCGATGTCCTGGAGGTTGTTCTCCCGGGCGCCGTGCACCGTCAGCTGACGGGTGGGGTCCGTGGGGCGGCGCAGGTCGGGCACCGGGATGGACTTCTTGCCGGAGAGGTACTGACCGGTGATCGACTTGTCGTTGGCCAGGAGCTCCTTCATGGAGCCGCTGTGCACGACCTTGCCGCCGTGCTCGCCCGCGCCGGGGCCGATGTCGACGACCCAGTCGGCGACCTTGATGGTGTCCTCGTCATGCTCGACGACGATGAGCGTGTTGCCCATGTCGCGCAGGCGCACGAGGGTCTCGATCAGGCGGTGGTTGTCGCGCTGGTGCAGGCCGATGGACGGCTCGTCCAGTACGTAGAGGACGCCGACGAGGCCCGAGCCGATCTGTGTGGCCAGGCGGATGCGCTGCGCCTCGCCTCCGGAGAGGGTGCCCGCGGCGCGGTTCAGCGAGAGATAGTCCAGGCCGACGTCGACCAGGAACCGCAGCCGTTCGTTGACCTCCTTCAGGACGCGCTCGGCGATCTTCTTGTCGCGGGCGCCCAGCTTCAGCTCGGCGAGGAAGTCCGCGCAGTCGCTGATGGACATCGCGGAGACCTCGGCGATGGACTTCCCCATGACCGAGACGGCGAGGACGATCGGCTTGAGGCGCGTGCCTTCACAGGTGGGGCAGGGCACCTCGCGCATGTAGCCCTCGAAGCGCTCGCGGCTGGAGTCGCTCTCGGCCTCGCTGTGGCGGCGCTTGACGAAGGGGATGGCGCCTTCGAAGGCGGTGGTGTAGACCCGCTCGCGGCCGTACCGGTTCCTGTAGCGGACCTCGATCTGCGTCTTGTGGCCGTTCAGGAGTGCCTTCTTGGCACGCTGCGGGAGTCCGGCCCAGGGCATGTCCGTGGAGAAGCCGAGGGCGTCGGCGAGCGCGCCGACGAGCCGTGCGAAGTAATCCTTGGTGTGGCCGTGCGACCAGGGGTGGATGGCGCCCTCGTCGAGCGACTTGTCCTCGTCCGGGACGATCAGCTCGGGGTCGACCTCCATGCGCGTACCGATGCCCGAGCAGTCCGGGCAGGCGCCGAAGGGCGAGTTGAAGGAGAAGGAGCGGGGCTCGAGCTCCTCGAAGGACAGGTCGTCGTACGCGCAGTACAGGTGCTCCGAGTACATGCGCTCGCGCTCGGGGTCGTCCTCGGGGAGGTCGACGAAGTCGAGCACGACCATGCCACCGGCGAGGCCGAGCGCGGTCTCCACGGAGTCGGTCAGGCGGCGCTTGGCGGAGTCCTTCACCGTGAGGCGGTCGATGACCACCTCGATGGTGTGCTTCTCCTGCTTCTTCAGCGTGGGCGGCTCGGAGAGCTGGATCGTCTCGCCGTCGACCCGCGCGCGGCTGTAGCCCTTGGTCTGGAGGTCGGCGAAGAGGTCGACGAACTCTCCCTTGCGCTCGCGGACCAGCGGCGAGAGGACCTGGAAGCGGCTGCCTTCCGGCAGCTCGAGGACCTTGTCGACGATGGCCTGCGGCGACTGCCGGGCGATGGGGCGCCCGCACTCGGGACAGTGCGGCTTGCCGATGCGCGCGAAGAGCAGGCGGAGGTAGTCATAGACCTCGGTGATGGTGCCGACCGTGGAGCGCGGGTTGCGCGAGGTCGACTTCTGGTCGATGGAGACCGCGGGCGAGAGGCCTTCGATGAAGTCGACGTCCGGCTTGTCCATCTGGCCGAGGAACTGCCGGGCGTACGAGGACAGCGACTCCACGTACCGCCGCTGGCCCTCGGCGAAGATCGTGTCGAACGCGAGCGAGGACTTGCCCGACCCGGAGAGCCCGGTGAAGACGATGAGGGAGTCACGCGGGAGGTCGAGCGAGACGTTCTTGAGATTGTGCTCGCGCGCGCCACGGACGATGAGACGGTCGGCCACGCCGGTCCGCACCTTTCTTGAGAGAAGTGACAGGGGCGGGACCCCTGTCATTCACAGACTAGGGCGAGCCACTGACAACGCCGGGACGGATGCCCTGGTTGATAACAAACCCGGACCGCCAAGAATGCCCGATGCCGCATCCGACCATATAGCACGCGCATTCGATTTGCGGTGCCGCTCCGACACCTTCACCCGAACGTGTGGCACGGCTATCGTCGGGCGCATGATTGATCATGTGCGCGACCTGGCGTCTGTACGTGACGCGACCGATCGGCTGCTCACAGCAGCCGCGAAACTGAACAACGATTCGACCGCCGAGCCGTCACGCCTGCCGGGCTGGACCCGTGGCCACGTCCTCGCCCACCTCGCCCGGAACGCGGACGCGCTCGTCAATGTTCTCGCCGGACGGCCCATGTACGTCAGCGCGGACGCGCGGGACGCGGACATCGACCGGGACGCCCCGAGGCCGCTCGCCGAGCAGCTCGACGACGTCCGCGCGAGCGCGGCCCGTTTCGAGGCCGAGGCCGCCGTCCCCGCCGACTGGACCCGCACCATCACGATGCGCAACGGGGTGACCGACTCCGCGTCGCGGGTGCCGTTCCGACGGTGGGTCGAGGCCGAGCTGCACCACGTCGACCTGGGCATCGGGTACGAGCTCGAGGATCTGCCGGAGGAGTTCGTGCAGCGGGAGATCGCGTTCCTGGCGGCGCGTTTCTCGGGCAACGCCGACGTCCCGCCCACGCGAGTGACGGACGGCACGCACACGTGGAGCACCGGCCGGGAAGGCGAGCCCGAGGTCACCGTCTCCGGCCCCGCGTCCGACGTGGTCGGCTGGCTCGCGGGCCGTCGCGACGGCTCCGCGCTCACGGCCGAAGGCGGCCTCCTGCCCGCCCTGCCCCCGCTATAGGCTGAGGCGCATGACGTACAGCGGAGCAGTGAAGGTCGGCGGCGGTGCGGACGTACACGAGTTGCAGGACCTGATGATCTCGAAGGTCGCCGTCGGCCCGATGGACAACAACGCCTATCTGCTGCGCTGCCGGGCCACCGACGAGCAGCTCCTGATCGACGCGGCGAACGACGCCGAGACGCTGCTCACGCTGATCGGTGACGACGGCATCGCGTCCGTCGTCACCACCCATCAGCACGGCGACCACTGGCAGGCCCTGGCCGCGGTCGTCGGGGCGACCGGCGCACGGACCTACGCGGGCCGCGAGGACGCGGTGGGCATCCCGGTGCCCACGGACGTGCCGCTCGTGGACGGCGACACCGTCCAGGTCGGCCGGGTCTCGCTCACCGCGCGTCACCTGGTGGGCCACACGCCGGGCTCGATCGCCCTCGTGTACGACGACCCGCACGGCCACCCGCACGTCTTCACGGGCGACTGCCTCTTCCCCGGCGGCATCGGCAACACGCACCAGGACCCGCAGGCGTTCGCGAGCCTCCTGAACGATGTCGAGACGAAGATCTTCGGCGCGCTCCCCGACGAGACCTGGGTCTACCCCGGCCACGGGAACGACACGACCCTCGGCACCGAGCGCCCGCACATCGCGGAGTGGCGTCAGCGGGGCTGGTGAGCCGCACAGGCCGACGTACGCCGCCGGGGCTCAGGCCCCGGCGACCAGCGCAGCCACCCGCTCCACCGCGAACGCGTACCCCTGCACACCGCACCCCGCGATGACGCCGTCGGCGCGCTGGGAGACGTACGAGTGGTGCCGGAACGCCTCGCGCTGATGGATGTTGGAGATGTGGACCTCCACCACCGGCATTCCGTCACAGGTGTTGAGTGCGTCGAGAATCGCGACCGACGTGTGCGAGTAGGCCGCGGGGTTGATGACGATGCCCGCGTGGTGCTCGCGTGCCTCGTGGATCCAATCCACCAGCTGACCCTCGTGGTTGCTCTGCCGCAGGTCCACGGTGCCACCGTGCGCGGCCGCGGCCTTGGCGCACAGCGCCTCGACGTCGGCGAGGGTGTCCGAGCCGTAGATCTCGGGCTGGCGCTGACCGAGCAGGTTCAGGTTGGGGCCGTTCAGGATCATGATCGGGGCGTTGGCAAGAGTGCGGGTCATGGGGTCAGCGTACTGAGGAGCGGACCGCGCCCGGGTAGCCCCCTGCGGCCGCCCGTCACGGCGTGACCGCCAGTTCCAAGTACGCCGCGAACAGCACCAGATGGACCCCGCCCTGCAGGAGAGTGGCGCGCCCCGGCACGACCGTGAGCGTGCCGACGATCAAGGTGAGCGCGAGCAGCACCATGTGGGTCGGGCCGAGCCCGAGCACCAGCGGCCCGGAGAGCCAGACGGAGGCGACCGCGACGGCTGGGATGGTCAGGCCGATGCTGGCCATCGCGGACCCCAGGGCGAGGTTGAGGCTGGTCTGCACCCGGTCGCGGCGGGTGGCGCGCACGGCCGCGATGGTCTCCGGGAGCAGTACGAGCAGCGCGATGATCACGCCGACCACGGAGTGCGGCATGCCGGCGCTCTGCACACCGGACTCGATCGTCGGTGAGACCCCCTTGGCGAGGCCGACCACACCGATCAGGGCGAGGGCGAGCAGGCCCACGCTGATCAGGGCCGTGCGGGTGGAGGGACCTGTGGCGTCCTCGGAGTCGATCACCTCGCCCTTGCGGGTGATCGGCAGGAAGTACTCACGGTGGCGCACGGTCTGGGTCGCCACGAACAGGCCGTACAGGACGAGCGAGGCGAGGGCGGCGAAGGTGAGCTGTGCCGTGGAGAACTCCGGGCCCTGCTTGCTCGTGGTGAAGGTCGGCAGGACCAGGCTGAGGGTGGCGAGCGTGGCGACGGTCGCGAGGGCGGCGCCGGTGCCCTCGGACTGGAAGACGGCGACGCGGTGGCGGAGGGCGCCCACCAGGAGGCACAGGCCGATGATGCCGTTGCAGGTGATCATCACGGCGGCGAACACGGTGTCACGGGCCAGCGTGGAACTCTTGTCGCCACCATCGGCCATGAGCGTGACGATCAGCGCGACCTCGATGATCGTCACGGCGACCGCGAGGACGAGCGAGCCGAAGGGTTCACCGACGCGGTGCGCGATCACCTCGGCGTGGTGCACGGCGGCGAGCACGGCCCCGGCGAGCACGAGCGTCACCAGGGCCACGACCGCGCCCGGCAGATCGCGCCCCCAGGTGAGGGCGAGGAGCACGACGGCCAGGACCGGCACGGCCGCCGTCCACTGCGCGACGAGTCCCCGGAGCCGAGTGATCATGCCTTCGATGCTGCACCGGGCGCCGGGGCCCCGCTACTTCAGGTCTGTCATCTCCCGTACGTCGCAGTCCGTGAAGGAAGGACCGCTCGTGCACATCGCGGCGAGCTGCTCTGCCGTCCTCGCCGTCTGCGGAGCTTCGCTGTTGCGCCGCGCGTCCTCGGCCGAGGCGAACTCGAGCACGACGAAGAAGCGGCGGGGGTTGCTCCGGTCCTGGAGGACGAGGCGGTGCGTGGGGCCGCCGTCGCGGCCCATGGCCTGCTGATCCGCCTGCTCGATCACGGACCGCATGTCGTCGATGCGGTCGGTCTCGAACTCGATCATCTGGACGAACTTCATGCGTCCAAGCAAGCACGGCC
>NZ_JBHTSF010000280.1:0-6852 GCF_042795295.1 Streptomyces sp. NPDC056486 | reverse complement strand
CATCCAGGACGCCACCATCACCACCCTCACACCCGAGCAACTGGACGACGTCCTACGCCCCAAAACCGACGCCGCCTGGAACCTCCACCACGCCACCCGCCACCTCAACCTCGACGCCTTCATCCTCTACAGCTCCCTCGCCGCCACCCTTGGCTCTCCGGGGCAGGCCAACTACGCCGCCGCCAACGCCTGTCTCAGCGCCCTCGCCCACCACCGCCACACCCAGAACCTCCCCGCCACCAGCATCGAGTGGGGTCCATGGGGTGACAGCCGCGGGATGGCGGGACAGCTCTCCGAGACGGACGTCGCGAGGATCACCCGTACCGGATTCCCGCTCCTGTCCACCGAGGACGCGCTCGACCTGCTGGACGTCGCGTTGACCTTCCCGGAGCAGCCCGTGGTCATCGGCACCGCCGTCAGTCCGGCGGCACTGCGCGCGCCGGCCGACGACGGGAGTCTTCAGCCGCTCCTGAGAGATCTCGTCCGCGGCGGCCCGCGCCGAGGCGCCTCAGCCGTCGGCTCCCCGGCTGCCGCGGCGTCGGCTGCCACGGCCGCCGAGTCCCTCGCCACCCTGCTCGCCGACTTGGACGAGGCCGGTCAACAACAGCACTTGCTCGGTCTTGTGCGGCAGACCACGGCATCGATCCTCGCGTACTCCGATCTGTCGGATGTACCACCGCAGTTGGGGTTCCTCGACATGGGTCTCGACTCCCTGTCGACCATCGAGCTGCGGAACGCGCTCGGTGGCCAGACCGGTCTCCGCCTCCCGGCGACGCTCGTCTTCGACCACCCCACCCCCGCCGCCCTCGCCCGTCATCTCCAGCGACTGATCCCGTTCCACAAGAGCGACGGGCACGGCCAGGTGGATGTTCTGGGTGATCTCCGTCAACTGGATTCGTCGCTCTCCTCGGTGTCCGTGAGCGACGGCGCCCTGCGTACGGAGATCAGAGATCAGCTGCGCGCATTGCTCAAGGCATTCGAGGCAGCCTCGCCCCTCGGCACCGAGCCGAGGACTCAGGCGAACCAGGCCGGTCAGCCGACCGGCGAGCAGGTGGCCGATGAACTCCGCTCCGCCTCGACGGACGAAGTACTCCGGTTCATCGACCGTGAATTCAGTGCAGGCAGCGACTTCAGTGACACCCTCCATATTTCCCACGAGGCGGTTTCCGATGGCGAATGAAGAAGAGCTCGTCGACTATCTCAAGCGGGTCTCCACAGACCTCTATCAGACACGTCAACGCCTGCAGGACATGGAGGACAGCGCCCATGAGCCGATTGCCGTCGTGGGCATGGGCTGCCGCTTCCCGGGCGGTGTGAAATCACCTCAGGATCTGTGGGATCTGACGGTTGAGGGACGGGACGCCATTTCCGACTTCCCCACGAACCGAGGCTGGGACCTCGACGCCCTCTTCCACGAGGACCCCGACCACCCAGGCACCTCGTACACCCGGTCCGGTGGGTTCCTGCACGACGCCGATCAGTTCGACGCCGAATTCTTCAACATCTCGCACCGCGAGGCGCAGGCCATGGACCCGCAGCAGCGAATGCTCCTCGAGGTGGCCTGGGAAGCCCTTGAGGATGCCGGGATAAATCCCATGTCCGAAACTGTTGCTGAGTCCAACACCGGGGTATTCACGGGAGTTTCGGCGCATGATTACGGGCCGCGCGCCGCCCAGGCGCCCGCGGAGTACCAGGGATATCTACTGTCCGGGAGTTCCGGGAGCGTGGCCTCGGGCCGTATCGCCTACACGCTCGGCCTGCAGGGGCCCACCATGACGGTGGACACCGCCTGTTCGTCCTCGCTGGTCGCGGTGCACCTGGCCTGCCAGGCCCTGCGCAACAGCGAATGCGACATGGCCCTCGCCGGCGGCGCGGCCGTGCTCCCCACGCCCGCGGTCTTCATCGAGTTCAGTCGCCAGCGGGGGCTTGCTGCGGACGGGCGCTGCAAGGCCTTCGCCGCCGAAGCCGACGGAACCGGCTGGGCCGAGGGTGCCGGGCTGATCGTCCTGCAGCGACTCAGCGACGCCCAGGCCCAGGGGCGGCACATCCTTGCCCTCATCCCCG
Organism: Streptomyces sp. NPDC056486; assembly: GCF_042795295.1. NCBI lineage: Bacteria > Bacillati > Actinomycetota > Actinomycetes > Kitasatosporales > Streptomycetaceae > Streptomyces > Streptomyces sp. NPDC056486. Next base: position 4,788 of record NZ_JBHTSF010000280.1, on the reverse strand, counting down.
GCTCCGCCGTCAACCAGGACGGCGCCAGCAGTCGACTGACCGCGCCGAACGGTCCCGCTCAGGAACGCGTCATCCAACAGGCTCTCGCGGATGCCCGCCTGACGGCTGATCAGGTCGATGCCGTCGAGGCGCACGGCACCGGCACCACCCTGGGCGACCCCATCGAAGCCCACGCCCTGCTCAACACCTACGGACAACACCACACCACCCAACACCCCCTCCACCTCGGCTCCCTGAAATCCAACATCGGCCACACCCAAGCCGCCGCCGGCATCGGCGGCATCATCAAAATGGTCCAAGCCCTCAACCACGACCACCTGCCCCCCACCCTCCACGCCCAACACCCCTCACCCCACATCGACTGGACCACCGGACACATCAACCTCCTCACCGAAGCCACCCCCTGGCCCCACCACAACCGACCACGCAACGCCGCCGTCTCCGCCTTCGGCGTCAGCGGCACCAACGCCCACCTCATCCTCCAACAAGCCCCCACCCTCACCACCACAGAGCAGAAGACCCCCGAACCACCCCCGACACCCGCCGCCCTGGTGCTGTCCGCCAAAACACCCGCCGCACTCGCCGCCCAGGCCACCCGCCTGCACGATCACCTGCGCGACCACCCCGACACCGCACTCACCCCCACCGCACACACCCTCACCACCCGCGCGGTCTTCGACCACCGCGCCGTCATCACCACGGACGACCGGAGCGAGGCCCTCACCGCCCTGACCGCCCTCGCCCGCAGCACGCCGCATCCGGCACTCTCCACCGGGCGTGCCACTCCCGCCCCCGGTGAGACCACCACCGGGAAGACCGCGTTCCTCTTCCCTGGTCAGGGCTGTCAGTACCCCGGGATGAGCAGTGGGCTACTGGCTTCCTCCGACGCATTCCGCTCACACATCGCGGCCTGCGAGCTGGCCCTCGCTCCGTACGTGGACTGGTCCCTGACCGACGTTCTGCTCGGTACGGAGGGGGCGCCGGGCCTTGAGCGCGTGGATGTCGTGCAGCCGGCGCTGTTCGCGGTCATGACGGGACTCGCCCGTCACTGGGAGAACCACCGAGTGCGGCCGGACGCGGTGCTCGGCCACTCGCAGGGCGAGATCGCCGCCGCTCATGTCGCCGGCGCGCTCGACCTGGATGACGCAATGCGGATCATCGCGCTGCGCAGCCGGGCCATCACAGCGCTCGAAGGGCGCGGCGGCATGGCATCACTGCCGCTGAACACGGCCCGGGTCACGAAACTTCTCGCTCCCTGGGAGGGCAGCCTCGGCGTCGCCGCCGTCAACGGGCCGGCCGCCACGGTCATCTCCGGTGACGCCGACGCCCTCGAAGCGTTCCTGGCCCACTGCACGGAACATGACATCCCGGCGCGTCGTATCGCGGTCAGCTACGCCTCGCACTCCCACCACGTCGACGAGCTGCGCGGTCAGCTCCTCGCCGAGCTCGCCGACATCAGGCCGCGGTCCGCCCGGATCCCCTTCTATTCCACGGTCACCGGCGCCCGCATGGACACCGCCGAGCTCACCCCGGAGTACTGGATCCGCAATCTGCGTCGGCCGGTGCAGCTGGAGACCACCACGCGCAACCTGCTGGGCGACGGCTTCCTCACCATCGTCGAGGCCAGCCCGCACGCCGTGCTCACCCCGGCTGTTCAGGACACCGTCGACGCACACGCCGAGGAGGCGGCCGAACGAGAAGAGCGGGCCGCCACGGCAGCACCGACCGGTGAGGGAACCGCCGCGGCCTCGCCGCTCGTCACCGGCACTCTGCACCGCGATCGCGACGACCACCGGGCATTCCTGGGTGCGCTCGCCGAGCTCCACACTCACCACCACACCCTCAGCTGGCCGATGGACAACGGCCGGAGCTCCGAGCCCGCACTGCCTCTGCCTCTGCCTCTGCCTCTGCCGACGTACGCGTTCCAGCGCCGCTCCTACTGGCTGACCGCGTCGTCCGCCGACACCGGCACGCCCACCGCGCTCGGCCAGGCCGCGGCCGGACACCCGATGCTCGGCGCCGTCCTCGACCTCCCCGACCAACACACCACCCTCTTCACCGGACAGCTCTCCCTCACCACCCACCCCTGGCTCACCGACCACACCATCCACGACACCCCACTACTGCCCGCCACCGCCATCGTCGACCTCGCCCTCCACGCAGGCACCCACCTCGGCCACCCCCACATCGACGAACTCACCCTCCACACCCCCCTCGCCCTCACCGACACCACCACCTACGACCTGCGCCTACTCGCCACCCAGACCGATGACACCGGACTGCATGAACTCACGCTCCACTCCCGCGCGCACGACGACGGCGAGGAGTGGACCCACCACGCGACCGCTTCCCTCTCGGCCGATGCCCCTCAGGCGTCCGGAGCCCCGCTCGGCGGCGATACCGTGGCGTGGCCGCCGCCCGGCGCGGCGGTCGTCGGCCTCGACGGCTTCTACGAGTCCCTGGCCCAGCGCGGCTACCACTACGGCCCACGCTTCCAGGGGCTGACCGCCGCCTGGCGCGACGGCGACGACCTCTACGCCGAGATCGACCTGCCCGCCGCGGCGAACCCGGACGCGGACGGCGCCTACGGGATCCACCCCGCGCTCCTGGACGCCGCCCTGCACCCGCTCGCTCTCCACCCCGACAACGGCACCACCGGCGAGACCGGAACCGCCCTGCCCTATGTCTTCGAGGGCGTCACCCTGCACAGCCCGCAGACCACGGCCACCACCCTTCGGGTCCGGCTCACCCGCACAGGTGAGCATGCCCTGACGCTCGCCACCGCACATCCCGACGGCACTCCGTACGCCACCATCGGCGGCGTAACCCTGCGGCCCCGGACGATGCCCGCCCCGTACGCCCCGCTTCACCGGATCACCTGGAGGGAGCTCCCGGCGCCGTCCGCCGCGGCACGACCGGCGAGCCTCGCCTGGCTCGCCCTCTCCTCCACCGGGCACCCGGTCGCCGCCCTCGTCCCGGACGACGGTCACCATGCGGGTCTGACGGAACTCGCCGCCGCGCTCGACGGCGGCGCCGCGGCGCCGAGTCATGTGCTCGCCCCGCTCACGGCCGGTACCGGCGCCCGTCACAGCGGCGCGCACGAGACGAACGAGGTGCTCGTCCGAGTACTGGGGCTGCTGCGGGACTGGCTGACCGACGACCGCTACCTCGACAGCCATCTCGTCCTGCTCACCCGGCACGCCGCCACCGTCCACACCGGCGAGAACCCCGACCCCGCCCAAGCCGCCCTCTGGGGTCTCATCCGCACCGCTCAGACCGAACACCCCCACCGCATCACCCTCATCGACCTCGACACCCACCCCGACACTCCCCGCGCACTCCCCCATGCCCTCACCTCCGACGAGCCCCACCTCGCCATCCGGCAGGGATCGCTCCACGTACCCCGTCTCACCCGGCTCCCCAGCCCCACACTCACCCCGGGCAGCGACGCCTCCGCGTGGCGGCTCGACCTCACCCGCAAGGGCACCTTCGACGGTGTGACGGCAGTCGAGTACCCGCGGGCCACCGAGCAGTTGGCAAAGGGCGAGGTCAGGGTCGAGGTACGGGCAGCGGGCCTGAACTTCCGTGACGTGCTCGTCACCCTCGACATGGTGCCGGGTCAAAAGGGCGTCATCGGCGAGGGCGCCGGGATCGTGACCGAGGTTGGCCCCGAGGTACACCGGCTCGCCCCGGGTGACCGGGTGATGGGCATGTTCTCGCAGGGCATCGGACCCGTCGCCGTGACCGAGGAACACCTGCTGGCGCGGATGCCCGACGCATGGACGTACGTGCAGGCCGCGGCCGCTCCGGTCGCGTATCTGACGGCGTACGAAGCGCTCAAGGGGCGGGTGCACGAAGGCGAGTCGATGCTCGTGCACACCGCGACCGGCGGCGTGGGTACGGCGGCCCTTCACCTCGCTCGGCACTGGGACGTCGAGGTCTATGCCACCGCGAGCCCCCAGAAGTGGCACGCGCTGCGCGACCTCGGCATCAACGACGAGCACATCGCCTCATCGCGCACCCTCGGCTTCGAGGACGAGTTCCGGCGGCGGACCGCGGGCCGGGGCGTCGACGTGGTGCTCAACTCCCTGGCCGACGAAGCCATCGACGCGTCACTGCGGCTGCTGGCCGACGGCGGCCGGTTCATCGAGATGGGCAAGACCGACATCCGTGACGACCGGGAGGTGGCTGCCGCGCACCCGGGTGTCGACTACCGGGTGTACGACCTGACACAGACCGCCCCGGAACGGATCCATGAGCTCCTGACGGAACTCTCCCCGCTGTTCGACAGCGGGGCGTTGCTGCCGCCGCCGGTGAGCACGTTCCCGATCGGGCAGGCTCGGGAGGCACTGCTCCATCTCAGCCGGGCCCGGCACATCGGCAAGGTCGTCCTGACCCTTGCGGCACCGGTCAGGACGGACGGAACCGTCCTGATCACCGGCGGTACCGGCATGCTCGGATCACTGACCGCGCGGCATCTGGTCACCCACCACGGTATACGCCACCTCCTCCTCGCCAGCCGCACCGGACGACAAGCACCCGGAGCCGACCAACTCACCGCAGAACTCACCGAACTCGGCGCCGAAGTCACCATCACCGCCTGCGACACCGCCGACCCCGACCAAATCACCGCACTCCTCGACACCATCCCCGCCACACACCCCCTCCGCGCCATCATCCACACCGCCGGCACCATCCAGGACGCCACCATCACCACCCTCACACCCGAGCAACTGGACGACGTCCTACGCCCCAAAACCGACGCCGCCTGGAACCTCCACCACGCCA
>NZ_JBHTSF010000279.1:0-6865 GCF_042795295.1 Streptomyces sp. NPDC056486 | reverse complement strand
ACCCCCTTCACACGTGTACGGGCACGTCAGCCCGCGGTGACCTCGACCGCCGCCAGGTTCTTCTTGCCCCGGCGCAGCACGAGCCAGCGCCCGTGCAGGAGCTCGTCGCGGGAGGGCACGGCGTCCTCGGCGGCGACCTTCGCGTTGTTCACGTAGGCGCCGCCCTCCTTGACCGTGCGCCGCGCCGCGGACTTGCTCGCCACCAGGCCGACCTCCGCGAGGAGGTCCACCACCGGGCCGAGCTCGCTGACCTGGACGCGCGGCAGCTCGGAGAGGGCCGCACTCAGCGTCGCCTCGTCGAGGTCGCCGAGCTCACCCTGGCCGAACAGCGCCTTGGACGCGGCGATGACCGCGGCGCACTGATCGGCGCCGTGCACCAGCGTCGTCAGCTCCTCGGCGAGCGCGCGCTGGGCCGCACGGGCCTGCGGACGCTCCTCGGTGAGCTTCTCGAGCTCTTCGAGCTCCTCGCGGGACTTGAAGCTGAGGATGCGCGAGTACGTCGAGACGTCGCGGTCGTCCACGTTCAGCCAGAACTGGTAGAACGCGTACGGCGTGGTCATCTCCGGGTCGAGCCAGACGGCGCCGCTCTCTGACTTGCCGAACTTGGTGCCGTCCGCCTTGACCATCAGCGGTGTGCCGATGGCGTGCACGGTGGCGTCAGGCTCAAGGCGGTGGATCAGGTCGATGCCCGCCGTGAGGTTGCCCCACTGGTCGCTGCCGCCGGTCTGCAGCGTGCAGCCGTAGCGCCGGTAGAGCTCCAGGAAGTCCATGCCCTGGAGCAGCTGGTAGCTGAACTCCGTGTAGGAGATGCCTTCCTGGGACTCCAGGCGCCGGGCCACGGAGTCCTTGGTCAGCATCTTGTTCACGCGGAAGTGCTTGCCGATGTCCCGCAGGAACTCGATCGCGGACATCCCCGCGGTCCAGTCCAGGTTGTTCACCATCAGCGCGGCGTTCTCGCCCTCGAAGGACAGGAACGGCTCGATCTGCGAGCGAAGGCGGGCCACCCAGTTCGCGACCGTCTCCGGGTCGTTCAGGGTGCGCTCGGCGGTCGGCCGCGGGTCACCGATCTGACCCGTGGCGCCGCCCACCAGGGCGAGCGGTCGGTGACCGGCGTGCTGGAGGCGGCGGACCGTGAGGACCTGCACCAGGTGCCCGACGTGCAGGCTTGCCGCGGTGGGGTCGAAGCCGCAATAGAACGTGACGGGGCCGTCCGCGAGCGCCTTGCGCAGTGCATCTTCGTCAGTGGACAGGGAGAAAAGGCCCCGCCACTTCAGCTCGTCGACGATGTCCGTCACGGTCTTGTGTCTCCTTGAAAGGCTGCTGGAAAGGCTTCTGGGCAAAGCTTCTGGCCGGTACCGGTTGGTACCGGCCAGTCTATGGGCGTCACACGCCTTGGCTGACCGAGCTCATATTGAAGTCGGGGATGCGCAGGGCGGGCATCGCGGCCCTAGTGAACCAGTCGCCCCACTCCCGGGGCAGCGTCTTTTCCGTGCGCCCGGCCTCGGCTGCCCGCGAGAGCAGGTCGACCGGCGACTCGTTGAAGCGGAAGTTGTTCACCTCGCCCACGACCTCGCCGTTCTCCACGAGGTAGACGCCGTCGCGGGTGAGCCCGGTGAGCAGCAGGGTGGCCGGGTCGACCTCGCGGATGTACCAGAGGCAGGTCAGGAGCAGCCCCCGCTCCGTGCTCGCGACCATCTCCTCCAGGGAGCGGTCGGTGCCGCCGTCCAGGATGAGGTTGTCGATGGCGGGGGCCACCGGCAGGCCGGTCAGGGACGCGCTGTGCCGGGTGCTCGTCAGATGCGCGAGCTCGCCCGCGCGCACCCAGTCGGTGGCGGCCAGCGGAAGCCCGTTGTCGAAGACGGACGAGTCGCCGCCGGAGGCGTGCGCGAGCACGAACGGCGCGGACTCCAGACCCGGCTCGTTCGGGTCGCTGCGCAGGGTCAGGGGCAGCTCGGCGAGCCGGTCGCCGACGCGGGTGCCGCCGCCCGGCTTGGAGAACACCGTCCGGCCCTCGGCGGCGTCCCGCGCGGAGGCCGACCACAGCTGGTAGATCAGCAGGTCCGCGACGGCGGTCGGCGGGAGCAGCGTCTCGTAGCGCCCCGCGGGCAGGTCGATACGCCGCTGTGCCCAGCCCAGACGCTTGGCGAGCTCCGCGTCGAGCGCCGCCGGGTCCACGTCCTTGAAGTCCCGGGTGGCACGCCCCGCCCACGCCGACTTCGTGCGGTCGGGGGACTTGGCGTTGAGCTCGAGGGTGCCGTTGGGCTGGTCGTGCCGCAGGCGCAGCCCCGTCGACGTACCGAGATAGCTGGAGACGAGCTCATGGTTCGCGAAGCCGTACAGCTCACGTCCGCCCGCGCGGGCCGTGGCGAACGCCTCGCCGAGCGCGGGGGCGAAGTCCGAGAAGACCGCCGATGACGTCTCGGCGGGCGCGTCCCTGAAGCCGGCGGACTCCTCGCCGCCGGTCACCAGCGGCTGCGCGTCCTCGGCGGGCCCCGCCCCGCGCGCCGCGTGCTCGGCGGCGCGGACCAGGGGCTCAAGATCGGCGGCGGTCACGGCCGAGCGCGAGATGACGCCGGACGCGGTGCCTTCCTTGCCGTCGACGGTCGCGATGACGGTGAGGGTGCGGCCGCGGGTGACACCGTTCGTGGTCAGGGCGTTGCCCGCCCAGCGCAGATTCGCGGTCGAGTGCTCGTCGGCGATGACGACGCAGCCGTCGGCGGTGGAAAGGTCCAGGGCGCGCTCGACGATCTCGTGCGGCTTGTTCGTACGCTTCGCGCCGTTCGTACGAGAGGTCATCGACCCGCCTCCTGCGTGGTGTTGAGATCTCAGGGCTCTGGAGTGGTGGAGAGACTACCCATGGAGAGTAATCAGCCCCTGCGGTGCGGTTCGCAGCCGAACTACGCCTCTTGACGGGTATCGATCGCACCTGTCCCCATTTAGCTTTCTTCGCGTGGCCGCACGGGCGGCCGGACACACCGAGGGAGGCTCCATGGCCACCAGCCCGACCAGCCCGACCAGCCAGGAAGCAAGGAATGTCGTCCTCGTCCACGGAGGCTTCGCGGACGGATCGGGCTGGCAGGGGGTCTACGACATCCTCAAGCGGGACGGGTACGACGTCAGCATCGTCCAGAACCCGACGGTGTCCCTGGCCGGGGACGTCGCCGCGGTGCGCCTCGTCCTCGACGCCCTCGACGGTCAGGCCGTTCTGGTGGGGCACTCCTACGGCGGCGCCGTGATCTCCGAGGCGGGTACGCACCCGAAGGTGGCGTCGCTGGTGTACATCGCCGCCTTCGCGCCCGACAAGGGCGAGTCGGTGGGCACGCTCATCGCGGACCCGCCGCCGGGCGCGCCCGTCCCGCCCATCCTGCCGCCCAGGGACGGCTTCCTGTTCCTGGACCGTGAGAAGTTCGCGGACTCCTTCGCCGCCGACCTGCCCCCGGAGCAGTCGGCGTTCATGGCCGACTCCCAGGTTCCGTGGGGCGTGGAGGCGGTCTCCGGCGCCGTGGCGGAACCGGCCTGGCGGGTCAGGCCGAGCTGGTACCTCGTCGCGACCGAGGACCGGATGATCCCGCCACCGGCCCAGCGCACGATGTCGCAGCGGGCGGGATCCCAGGTCGTCGAGGTCGCCGCGAGCCACGCCGTCTACGTCTCGCACCCCGCCGAGGTGGCCGACGTGATCAAGCGGGCCGCCGGTCACCACTGAGCTTGGTCAAGAGCGCCCGGACTCGGCCGAGGCGTTCAGGATGTTCACACCCCGGAACAGTGCGGAGGGGCATCCATGAGAGACGGAGGCGACCTGTCCGGGCTGGGCCTTTCCGCAGTTGAAGGCCCCGCCGAGTACGTAGGTCTGAGGTCCGCCCACCTTCTCCATGGAGCCCCAGAACTCGGGGGTGACGCCCTGATAGGCGACGTTCCGGAGCTGGCCGGCAAGACGTCCGTTCCGGATCTCGTACGCCCTTTGCTGGGTAAATTGGAAGTTCACCGGACGAGCGGAGGGCATACCCCTCTGATCAGCCTCTGTGCAGGTCAGGCGGCGTTTCACGAGCTACCCTCAATCCCTGTTCATACGGGTTGAAACCGGACCGTACGGGATCTGGTGATGACTTGGTGTCGACCTCTGGGGCCCTCTCGGGTTCTGATTCGATCAAGCTGGCGGTGCCTGCTGCGTAACCTCCCAACGGTGTCCGGCTGCTGGTCTCAGCCAGCGCTCCTCACGTCGACCTCAGAGGCGGGCATACTGCTGTCTATGGGTACCGACCCCATTGACGATTCGTCCCCTACAAACGACGCCGCATCGCCCCCGTACTCTCGTGAGGAAGGGGCCGAGGAGCAACACCGGGTGGCCGATCACCGGGAGGCCGTCGCCGACGAGCGGGAAGCCGCCGCCGATGACCGGGAAGCGGCCGCCGACGAGCGGGAAGCCGCTGCGGACGAGCGGGAAGCCGCTGCGGACGAGCGGGAAGCCGCTGCGGACGGGTGGCAAGCCAGGATCGCCGCTGAGGAAAGCCACCTGGACGCACGGCTTCGTGCAGCAGGAGATTCGGCTGCGAGCATCCGGCAGCGCTCGTACGAGAAGATCGACCGGGTTCAGAATCTGTTGACGGCCAGTCAGCAGCGGTTGAACCGTAACGACGCAGCACTGAACCGCTCGGACGCGATGGACCTACGGGAGCAAGACGCCATCGACCGGGAGAGGGGCGCCTCCACTTCGCGAATGGCCGCGTTGGGCTTGGTGCCACTCCAGCGCCTGGAGATGCGGGCCGACGGGCTTCGGGAGCAGGCCGCATCGGTGGCCGAAGCGCTGGCCGAAGCCGAGGATGACTTGGTCCGCGAGCACGAACAACATCAACGACACCGGCGAGCCGCTGAACACCGTCACCGCGCCGCACAGGCCCGCAACGCAGCAAGAACACTGCACGCCATCACTAGACCGCCCGAGAACGACGACGGCACCTGATTGCTCCCACGGTGGCCAGCGGGACGCGAAAGAGGACCCCATCTGATAGATGGGGTCCTCTTTCATCGCTCGACCACTTTGGAGCAGCGTGCTTAGTGATCGCTGTTCGGCCTCAGTGGGCTTCGTGCCTTGGGTCAGGCCTTGATCCAGTCAACAAAGGTGCCCCAGTCGCGGTCAGGTACGACCAAGGTGTGCCCCTCGGGGCACTTGCTGTCGCGTACTGGGACGATCCCAAGGAAGCCGTCGGCGACCTCCACACAGTTGGCGTCTCCACCGTTGCTGTAGCTGCTCTTGCGCCACTCAGCGGTGGAGAGCCCGGGGGTGCCGTTCATGATGTGCCTTCCTCCATGACTTGCTCGATGAAACTCACCGACTTAGGTGGGCTGAGAGCTAGGTCTCTAAGCCGATCGTAGGACAGCCGGTAGCTCGCGAACTCCTCGGAGTCCTCCACAAGTTCGCCGGACTTGTTGCCTTCGAGGTAGGCAACAGAGCTTCCATCCGGCATCCAGAGGAGCGAGAGGGAACCTCCCATGAGGTCATGAACCCCTGATCCGAATGGAAGAACCTGGACGACGATTTGCGGTGAATCTTGGGCCTCGATTAGCCGGGCAAGCTGATCGTGCCAGATCTTGCGGTCATCAGTCGGGCGCCTGAGTGCGGACTCATCGAGTATGACCCGCAGGTGAGGCGAGGGTTCCCGGCGTAGGAGATCTTGCCTTCCGATTCGGGCGGAGACGTTTTCCTCCAGCTCCTCCTCGTCATTGAGGCCAGGGCCTGAGGAGAGCACAACTCGTGCGTAGTCCTCTGTCTGCAAGAGACCAGGTACGGCACACATGTACTTGTGCATGATCGAGGCCTTGGCCTCGTACTGCATGAACAGCTTGTATCGGTCTTTGAACGCCTCTTGTCGTGCGAGCTTCCACAGGCGTTCCAGCAAGCCACCGGTTTCGTATACCTCATCAAGCTTCTGCATGGCGGGCAGTTGGCTGAGTCGTTCGCCCGTTTCAAGTCGATGCAGGTAACTGCGGTTGTATGCGGTGTCTTCCGCCAGTTGAGCAAGCGACTTCCCCGACTGCTCGCGCAAGTAGGCGAGTTGATGGGCTAAGACGGTCCGCGCCGATTCGTCCTCGTCGCGCTGGCGGTCCTTGGACATGCACATCACCCTCCCTTGTCGCCTGTAGGCAGGGCGACAGATGACCCCTTCCAACGCTACTCGCGCCGGGTCCACGGTGGAGCACACACAGTGACGTAGACGCATAGATCAGGGGAACCACGCTTCTGATCTGAGGCTGACCAACCCCCTTCGAGGTAGTGATGGCGGCAGAGAACAAGCAAGGTGCCTTGGGGCACAGCATCGGCGACATCGTGCGTGACCACAGTCGAGGCACGATTGCGGAAGTCAGGGAGATCAGCGAGGCGGAAGAGACCCTGACTCTCTGCCGTCCGGCTGGCTATTCGTGGCGGGCCGATGCTCGCCAGTGCACTCCTGCGGACAGCAAGGGCATGCAGGACTGGGACTTGGCCGTGAGAGCCGTCGTCAAGATGAGGTCAGAGGACGCGGTGAAGCCGGTTCCGGGCTGTGCCAGGTGCGGCGAACTCAACCTAGAGCGTGAGCGGATCATCGTTCGGCGGCAGTCAACGGTTGCGGTTTATGAGGCGATGGCGGGGCACCGCAGCGACGCTCATAGCCATCTGACGGTTGCGAGGCGGGACGCGTGACGCGCAGGGGCTTACAGGGCTGGAAGGTCACTTCAGACGGGGCCTTTTGGGGCGGCATTCTCACCGCGCTGGGCGTCGCATCGCTGCTCACCGTGATCGGTCTGGCTGTCTCAGACCGCCTCTGAAGCTCCGTTCCTGCTGTACGCGGTCGGTTCCACAGCAGGGGCGGTTAAGGCTCGCTCCGGCCGC
>NZ_JBHTSF010000278.1:0-6986 GCF_042795295.1 Streptomyces sp. NPDC056486 | reverse complement strand
GTCGGGAACTGCGACACCGCGTCGCCGCCCCCGGCCACCAAACGCCACAAGTCCTCCGGCGACTCGACGCCGCCCGGGAAGCGGCAGCTCATCCCGACAATCACGATCGGCTCATCAGCCACCATCGCCACCAGATCGTTGGCCACGACATCGACCACACCACCCAGCAACTCGGAACCAAGATGCGCCGCCAGCGCGGCAGGCGTCGGATAGTCGAAGACCAACGTGGCCGGCAACGCCAACTCAGTCGCCGCATTCAACCGGTTACGCAGTTCGACGGAACTGAGCGAGTCGAAGCCCAGCTCTCGGAACGCGCGGTCCGGCGCGATGGCCTGCGCCGAACCATGGCCCAGCACCACTGCCACGTGACCGAGTACGAGATCCAGGAGCGCCTTCTCCCGCTCCGCGACCGGCAGCCCCACCAACGACTGCGCCAACGCAGACCCGGCAACAACCAGGCCGGACTCAACCATCCTGCGGACACTGCCCCGGACCAGGCCACGCAGCACGTGCGGTACGGGTTGGGAGCGCGCCTGCCGGTGCAGCACCGGCAGGTCGAGGGGTATCGGTACGAGCGCGGCACGCCCCGTGGAACCCGCCGCGTCAAACAGCGCCAGACCCTCGGCCGCGCCGATCGGGATCACACCACTGCGGGTCATCCGCCGTACGTCGGCCTCGTCGAGGCTGCCTGCCATGCCGCCGCCCGAGGCCCACAGGCCCCAGGCGAGCGAGGTCGCGGCCAGACCAGCGGCGCGACGGTGCTGGGCGAGCGCGTCCAGGAAGGTGTTGGCCGCCGCGTAGTTGCCCTGGCCAGGGCCACCGAGGATGCCCGCCACCGAAGAGAACAGGACGAACGCGGACAGGTCCAGGTCGCGCGTCAACTCGTGCAGGTGCCAGGCCGCGTCGACCTTGGGCCGGAAGACGGTGTCGATCCGCTCGGGTGTCAGCGAGCCGATGGTCCCGTCGTCCAGCACACCTGCGGTGTGTACGACGGCGGAGATCTCGTGTTCGGCCAGCAGAGCCTTGAGTGCCTCGCGGTCGGCCACGTCACATGCCGCGTACGTCACCTCGGCGCCCTGCGCGACCAGCTCGGCCCGCAGCTCCTCGGCACCCTCGGCGGTAGCGCCGCGCCTGCTCACCAACAGCAGGTTCCGTACGCCTCGCTCCGCGACCAGGTGCCGGGCCATCAGGCCGCCGAGCGTGCCCGTCGCACCAGTGACCAGGACCGCACCCGCACCGAACCCGGGGTCATCCATGACGGACTGCCGCACCCTCGCCAGACGCGGCGCACTCACAGCACCCGCACGCACCGCCAACTGCGGCTCACCCGTGGCCAGCGCGGAAGCCAGCACGTCCAGCGACGCCGACTCGTCATCGAGGTCGACCAGCACGATCCGGTCCGGGTTCTCCGACTGAGCGGACCGCAGCAGACCCCACACCGCAGCCTGAGCGAGATCACTTACGTCGTCATCGCCCGTGGCGGCGATCGCGCCATGGGTCACGATGGCCAAGCGAGACGCGGCGAACCGCTCGTCCGCCAACCAGGACTGGACCGCGTTCAGCGCCCAGTGCGCCGCCTCGTGTGCACCGACAACCGGGTCAGACGCGGAAATGACCGTGACCGGGCACGGCAGAACGGCGAACTCAGCCAGCTCCGCCGACCCCGCAAGCGCCTCAAGATCGGTCCAGTCGACCGACGGGACATCGCCCTCGGACAAAGGCACCGACACCCAGTCGACACCGAACAACGCATCGACCTGACCGTCACCGGTGAACTGCTCCAGCGACACCGGACGCAACACCAGCGAGTCGATCGTGGCCACTGGAGCACCGGAGTCGTCCGCAAGCGTCAGCTCAATTCCGTCAGCACCGGTGGGGGCCAGTCGCACCCGCAGCGCCGTCGCACCCGAGGCGTGCAGCCGCACACCCGACCACGCGAACGGCAGCTGATCAGTATCGCCGTCCGTCAGGCCGATCGCGTGCGATGCCGCATCCAGCAACGCCGGGTGCAGACCAAACCCCTCAGCCTTCACACCCTCCGGCAGCGCGACCTCGGCGAACACCTCATCGCCCTTGCGCCAGGCCGACTTCAGCCCCTGGAACACCGGCCCGTAGCCGAAGCCACCCGCGACCATACGGTCGTAGTAGCCACCCAGGTCGACGGCCTCCGCGCCAGCGGGCGGCCACTCGACCAGCGAAGCCCCACCGGAGCGGCCACCCTCACGCAGCACACCCGTGGCATGCCGCGTCCACGAACGGCCGTCGTCGGTGTCACCGACACTGGAGTGGAAACTCAGCTCACGCCGGCCCGAGGAGTCCTCGGCACCGACCCACACCTGAACCCGCACCGAACCGCTCTCCGGCAGGACAAGCGGCGCCTCCAGCGTCAACTCCTCCACCAGATCGCACCCGACCTGATCCCCCGCCCGCACCGCCAACTCGACAAACGCAGCACCGGGCAGCAACACCGAACCCTGCACCACATAGTCAGCCAGCCACGGATGCGACTGCACCGACAGCCGACCCGTCAGCAACACACCATCCGTGCCACCGAGGGTCACGGTCGCGCCGAGGAGCGGGTGCTCAGCGGCACCGAGCCCCGCCGCCGCGACATTGCCGATCATGGGCAGCACGTCGGGCCAGAAGTGCTCGCGCTGGAAGGCGTACGTCGGCAGGTCAACGCGGCGTGCGCCGCGATCGGCGAAGAACACCTCCCAGTCCACCCGGACGCCACGCACGTGCAGTTGGCCTGCGGCGGTCGTAGCAGCCACCGCCTCCGGCCGATCGCCACGCAGCGTGGGTACGAAGGTTGCCTCCGGCGCGGACTCCCGGCCCAGCGCCGACAGCGTGCCGCCCGGGCCGACCTCGACGAACGTACCCACACCCTCAGCAACGAGCGTGCCCACCGCGTCGGCGAACCGCACCGACTCACGCACATGCCGCACCCAGTACTCCGGGGAGGCAAGTTCTTCGGCGGTGGTCAGCCGGCCCGTCAGCGTCGACACGATCGGGCTCGTCGGGGCCTCGTAGGACACCTCTTCAAGCACCCGGCGGAAGTCGTCGAGCATCGGGTCCATCAACGGCGAGTGGAACGCGTGACTGACCTTCAGGCGAGACACCTTCCGGCCCACCTCACGCCAACGCTCGGCAACCGCCTCGACGTCAGCGGCGATTCCTGAGATGACCACCGAGGTCGGGCCGTTGACCGCAGCGATACCCACGGTCTCCGGAAGATCCGCGGCGACCTCGGCCTCGGTCGCCTGGATCGCCACCATCGCGCCACCGGACGGCAGCGCCTGCATCAACGCACCCCGCGCCGACACCACCTTGACGGCGTCAGCAAGCGACCACACACCCGCCACGTGCGCGGCGGCCAGCTCACCGATCGAATGCCCGGCCAGCATGTCGGGGCGCAGACCCCACGACTGGAGGAGTCGGAACAGCGCGACCTCGACCGCGAACAGCGCGGGCTGCGTCACCCCCGTCTCGTTCAGCGCATCGGCATCCTCACCGAACAACACCTCACGCACCTGCGGGTCGAACTCGCTCAGTACGGCGTCCAGAGCCTCGGCGAACACCGGGTACTGAGCGGCCAGTTCGCGGCCCATGCCGAGTCGCTGCGAACCCTGACCCGAGAACAGGAATCCCAACCGGCCAGGCTCATCAGCCACTCCCGCAACCACCGCGCCGGTCGCCCGGCCCTCGGCCACGTCGGCCAGTGCGGCCAGCAACTCGGACCGGTCAGCAGCCACGATCACCGCACGGTGGTCCAACGCCGACCGCGTCGTCGCGAGCGAGTAGCCGACATCAACGAGCGCGTGCTCGTCCACCACGGCCATAAGCCGCTCGGCCTGGCCACGCAACGCTCCCTCGTCGCCCGCCGAAAGCAGCCACGGCACAAGGCCACCGTCACGCACCGGCTCCGGAGCTTCCTCCTGCTCGACCACGGGGGCCTGCTCGATGATGGTGTGCGCGTTGGTACCGCTGAACCCGAACGACGACACACCAGCGCGCAACGGCTGGCCGGTCTCCGGCCAGGGGCGCTCCTCCGCAAGGAGTTCCACCGCACCGGCGGACCAGTCGACGTGCGGCGACGGCTCGTCCACGTGCAGGGTCTTGGGCAGTACCCCGTGCCGCATCGCCATGACCATCTTGATCACGCCCGCCACACCCGCAGCGGCCTGCGTGTGACCGATGTTCGACTTCACCGACCCGAGCAACAGCGGTTCACCGCTGCGGCCCTGGCCGTAGGTGGCGAGCAGCGCCTGCGCCTCGATCGGGTCACCCAGCTTCGTACCCGTACCGTGCGCCTCGACCACATCCACGTCGGCCGGAGCCAGGCCCGCACTCGCCAACGCCTGGCGGATGACCCGCTGCTGCGACGGTCCGTTCGGCGCGGTCAGGCCGTTGGACGCGCCATCCTGGTTCACCGCCGAACCACGTACCACCGCAAGCACCTGGTGACCGTTGCGCTGAGCATCCGAAAGGCGCTCGACGAACAGCATGCCGACACCCTCACCCCAACCGGTGCCATCAGCACCGGCGGCGAACGCCTTGCAGCGCCCGTCCACGGCGAGGCCACGCTGCCGGCTGAACTCGACGAACGCACCAGGCGTCGACATCACCGTCACGCCACCCGCGAGGGCCAGCTCGCACTCCCCCGTCCGCAGCGCCTGCACCGCCAGGTGCAGGGCGACCAGGGACGACGAGCACGCCGTGTCCACCGTGACGGCGGGACCTTCGAAGCCGAACGTGTACGACAGACGGCCCGAGGCCACGCTGGCCGCGTTACCGGTCGCCACATAACCGCCCACATCCTCAGCGGCGCCGCCCAGTACCAGCCCGTAGTCCTGGACGTTCGATCCCACGAACACGCCGACGCGCTCACCACGCAGCGAGTTCGGGTCAACCCCCGCCCGCTCGAACGCCTCCCACGAGGTCTCAAGGAGCAACCGCTGCTGCGGGTCCATCGCAAGGGCCTCGCGCGGCGAGATACCGAAGAAGCTCGCATCGAACCCGCCCACGTCCGAAAGGAACGCGCCAGAACGCGAGTAGGAGGTTCCCACCCCGTCCGGGTCGGGGTCGTACAGCGCTTCCAAGTCCCAGCCACGGTCGGTCGGGAACTCCGAGACCGCGTCCCCACCGGAGAGCAACACCCGCCACAGGTCCTCCGGGCTCGACACGCCACCGGGGTACCGGCAGGCCATCGCCACGATCGCGATCGGCTCATCGGTCACACCAGATACGGCGATGGGAGCAGAGGGGGCGGCCACGTCCGCACCCGACAGTTCGGTGCGCAGGTACGCGGCCAGGACGGCGGCGTTGGGGTAGTCGTAGACCAGCGTCGCGGGCAGCGCGACACCGGTGGCCTCACTGAGCCGGGACCGCAGCTCCACCGCCGTCAGCGAGTCAAAACCCAACTCCCTGAACGCACGGGACGCGGAGAACGCATCACCCGATACATGGCCGAGCACCGCGGCCGCCTCATACCGGACCAACTCGGTGAGCTGCCGCTCCTGCTCCACCTCATCCAGACCCGCCAGGCGCTGCGCCAGCTCCGACATCCCGCCCGTTACCGAGGAAGCCTCGAACGCGGCCCGCACAGCGGGCAGTTCACCCAGCAGCGGGCTCGGCCGCTGCGCCATGAACGTGCCCGCGAACCGCTCCCAGTCCACATCGGCGACGATCACATTGCCGTCACCACGCTCCAACGCCGTGGCCAGACCCGCGATCGCCACCGCCGGAGCCATCGTCGGCAGACCCCGGCGCCGCAACTGATCCGCCGCACCCCCACCGGCACCCGCCACCATGCCGCCACCACCCCACGGACCCCACGCCACCGCCGTGGCCGACAAACCCGCCGCCCTACGGTGATCAGCAAGGGAATCCAGATAGGCATTGGCGGCCGCATACGCACCCTGACCACCACTGCCCCACACACCGGCAATGGACGAGAACAGCACAAACGCATCCAACTGCCGGTCCCCCAGCAGCTCATGCAGGTTCCGCGCACCCTCCACCTTCGCCGACAACACCTCGGCGAACCCACCCAGATCAGCCGGATCAAGATCGGCCAGAACACCCGAACGCTCAATCCCCGCCGCATGCACCACCGCAGTGAGCGGGAACTCGGCGGGAACCGACGCCAGCACATCCGCCAGGGCGTCGCGATCGGCTACGTCGCAGGCCGCGATCGTGACACGGGCACCCAGCTCGGTCAGCTCCGCGCGCAGCTCCTCCGCGCCATCGGCCTCCAGTCCACGCCTGTTGGTCAGCAACAGATGCTCGGCACCCTTGCCCACCAGCCACCTGGCCACGTGTGTGCCGAGCGCACCGGTACCACCGGTGACCAGCACTGTCCCGCGCGGCGACCAGCCCGTATCGGGCGCCTTGCCCAGCGGCGCGGGCACCAGCCTGCGTCCCAGAATCTCGCCGTCCCGCAGCGCGACCTGGTCCTCACCACTCGACCCGGCGAGCACCGAGACCAGCAGATCACCGGCCCCCTCATCCCGAGCCTCCGGCAGATCGACCAGTCCGCCCCAGCGGGCGGACTGCTCCAGGGCGGCCACTCGACCCAGGCCCCACAGCATCGACTGCTCGAACCCGTCAACCGTGTCATCCGTGCCTGCCGACACCGCGCCCGACGTCAGGCACCACAACGGCGCCTGTACATCCGCCTCACCGAGCGCCTGCAACAGCCCAACCGAGGCCGCCACACCCGCAGGCACAGTCGCATCACCCGCGTCGGCGAGTCCCAGCAGCGAGACCACGCCACTCAGAGCCGACAGGTCGGGCAACTGCTCCGCCCAATCGACCGAATCCGGATCCACGTGCAGAACCTGCACGTCGTCCGCACCGTTCCGGGTCAGCGCATCACGGACCCACTCGGCGCGGTCCTCGTCAGTCGGCGCGACGACCAGCCAGGTGCCATCCAGACGCCCAGATCCGGCAGCCACCGACCGCCACTCGACCCGGTACCGCCAACC
>NZ_JBHTSF010000277.1:0-7179 GCF_042795295.1 Streptomyces sp. NPDC056486 | reverse complement strand
GGCGCCCCGCCCCCCCGCGGGCCCCCCCCGCCCACACCGCCCGATCCCCGGAGAAACCCGTCACCGCCCGCACACCCCCACCGATCAGCCACCGGCTCACACCCCGACTCGCGACCGCCCTGTTCCGCCGCTACCTGCGCGCCTGCACCCCGACCGGCCCCGACCGCACCTCCCCGCCGGCCGGAGCCCGCCCCAAGGCCGTCCTCGCTGAGTCCCAGCGCATGGGCCACCGTCACCACTACTGACCTCCCCGACCTGGAGGAACATGACTCACCCCACTCCGTATCCGGTGCGGCTGGCCGATGAGATCACCCGCCAGCTCGGCCAGCTCGCCGACCACCTCTCGCAGCTTCCCCCGCCCCAGGCCGCGCAGGTCATCGCCCGCGTTCTCGACCCGGACAGCGGAGTCCTCGGCGGCGTCACCCACCTCGTCGCCACCAGCAGCATGTTCGCCAAGGACCAGGCCGAGCGAGGCGCTCTGCCCGCGGAAGTGTGGCTCGCTCTGGGCCGCGCCTCGAACGAACTGCACGACATCACCCTCGCCCTGGATGACCACCAAGACACCCTCAAGCGCGTCGGCACCCAGCCCGCCACCACTGCGGCGAAACCCCCGGCACCCGCACCGCTCGTCGTCCGGCGGCGCCGGTGAAGAAGCAGCAGTGGCAGGGCTGGGGGCCAGGCGAGCAGCCCGAGCAGCACCACCTCGTGCAGCCCCGTTCCCTGGCCGGCGGCGGCGACGTCCGGCACGTCTCGGAGTTCCTGCGCGCCTCGGGCTGGCGGGACAAATCCAAGACGGGCGGCCCCATGCTCATGGAGAGCCCGGACCGCACGGTCCGGGTCGCCTACGACCCCTACGTCCTGCCCGGCGGGTGGACCATCCACGGCAAGGCAGACGGTCCCAACGGCGAGTGGTCGGCGCACCTGGGGCGGCAGACGCCGGTGGAGATCGTCGCCGGTCTGACTGACGCCCTCCACCGTCCCCGATCCGCCCACGCCCCCAACATTTGGGCACCGTTGCAGGAGCAGGACTGGCACACGCGTGTCGAGGGCGACGACTACACGGCGACCAGCCCCGACGGCACCGCGTGGATGCAGTACCGCCAGGGCGCCGACGGCTCGGCGATGTGGTGGACCGGAGCGAGGGACACCCAGGGCAACGGCTGGACGGCCGACTTCACGCCGAACACGCCGATGCACCTGGTGCAAGCCTTCTCGACCGAACTCGCCGGCCCCGATCCCGTGATGCGCCCGCGCGGACGCGTGCCGCACAGCACGCAGATCCGTACCTGGTCCGTCTCCGTCAAACCCTCCCAGCTCAGGGCGTGGCAGCAGGCCCGGATCGCCGCCGCCCGCGCCGCCACCTGGGCCTGTAACAGCGCCCGCAGTACCCGTCCGCGCACCAGCGCCCGTCCCTCCACCCCGGCCGGCGGCGCCCGGACCCGCCGCTGACCCGCAACCCCCGTTCCAAGGAGCCCGATGCCCGCACTCACCCCGGACACCATCCGAACCCTGACCGAAGCACTGTCGGACCTCACCGACTACCTGCGCGAGAACCCCGACCCCGCTGAAGCCCACGCCCTCGTCGAGCCTCTCCTGGACGAATACACGGGCCTTCCCGTCCAATTCGCCGACACCCTGCGCGCCCTCGGCCGCGCCGTGCAGGACCACCCCGACACACCACGCGGTGCGGCCACCGACCTCCTGGTCGACGAATTGCGCACCGCCGCCGGGGAGCAGGCCGACCAGCACACCCTGCACTACGTCCTGGACGACCTCCGCGACCTGTACGGCAGCGGCAGCGCCGCCCCGAGCGAGCCGGAGTGCTGCTGGTGGCGGTGAGCGAAGGGCAGCTCGCCGCCTTCGCCGACCAGCACGCCTGGCAGATCCCGTTCGACACCAGCCCCCGCCACCTCGCCGGGCCAGGAGATGCCCGCCACGTCACCCACGGCCTGGCCGCCGCCGGATGGAAGGCCGTCTCCGACCCGCTGAGTGCCGAGATCGTGCTGCGCAGCCCCGACCTTCGCCACCGGCTCCAGTTCGACCCGCAGTCCGCCACCTCCGCGTGGTGGCGGCTGCGGGCCGAGCCCACCGACCACGAGCCGGGCTGGTACGCCGAGTTCGGCGAACGCGTGCCCGCCGAGGTCCTCACCGGCTTCACCGACGCCCTCATCGCCGCGCCGCCCCAGGAACTGGACCCGTGGCAACCGGTCACCTCGGCGGGCTGGCACCGCGCCCCCGACGGCACAGCACGCTCGCCAGATTCCATGTGTCACATCAACCTGCGCCCGCTGAGTGAATTCCGCGATCAGCCGTCCTGGCACGTCGAGGCCCGCGAGCCCGGCCACGGAGAGTTTCCCGGCCCGCGCATCTGGCACGCCTACTTCGACGAGCACACCCCCGCCCACCTGGTCGCATCGTTCCTCACCACGCTGGTCGACCCCAGCCCGCTCCAGCGCGGCATGTACGACCGCACCGGCCACTACAGCGCCGTACAGGAGCCCAGCCCGCCGCGCCCACAGCAGGTGGTCGACGCCCACACCACGCGCCTCAAAGCCCTCCGCGCGCAAGCACGCTCCACCCGCAGGCAGCAGACGAAACCCGCGACGCCCCCGGCGAACACCGGCCCAGCCCGGCTGGCTGCCCGCCGTTGAACCGACAGGACTTGACCTCATCTCCATCGACCAACACGCACACCGCGACTTCCTACGCCACCTCGACCACTACGTGACGGACAGCAAGAAAATCCTCGACGCCTGGGACGCCTACTCCGAGGCGCACACCGACCTCGACGGCTGGCCCCACGACGACCACGCCTACGGCCTGCGTGCCAGCCAGCGCGATGCCGACACCCTCACGGCGTTCGAGCCGCTCCGCTACGGCGCCCGCCACCTGCTGGACACGGCCCAGACACAGCTGGCCCAGCTGGCGGAGAACACGGTCCAGAGCCGCTGGGGCTACCAGTTGGGCGTTCTGGGCGATGCCCTCGACCAGCTCGACGAACTGCACGAGCAGTGGCTGGAAACCCGAGACGCCCTCCCCCTCACCGCCAAACCCGGCACCACCGACTTCGACGACGCTCTCGCCGAGCATCACGCCGAATCATGGAGCTACCTCGACGACTGGGCCACCCACGGCAAGGCCCTCCAGGAGATCAACACCGCCGCCCGCAAGGCCCGTTCACCGCTGGCCCCCGCACCGGCCCGCGTACCCGCCCGGCGCACCGCGGCTCGGAAGTGACCGTGCCCCCGACTCCCGAGACCGTCGGGGTCGACTTCATCGCACCTCGTCACCTGGCCGGCGGCGGTGATCCCGCCTGGGTCACTGTCCCCCTCCACCGCGCCTGCGGCTGGAGCTACGGCAACGACCCTCTGATGCCCCGCGTGATCCTTTCCAGCCCCGACCAGAAGGCGCTCCTGCGCCTGGAGCCCGACCCCAACGGTCAGTGGTGGACCCTCCAGCACACACCAGAGCCCGGCCGGCCCGCCTGGTCCGCGAGCTTCGGTGCCCACACCCCCGGCGAACTCATCGCCGCCATCACCGACACCCTCACCGACCCGGTCTCAGTGGCGAGCCCGGTCTGTGACCCGTACGAACCGCTCCAGCAGGTCGGCTGATCACCGTACGGGGACAACGGCCTCGTATCGCCCGACAAGACGGCGTACGTCGAGCGCCTGGGAACACCGAATGATCCAGGAGCCTGGTTCGTCACCGTCACGCTCGGCCTGCATAAGCGGCTATGGCAGGCCCGCTTCGACGCAGCCACCCCTGCACACCTGATCGCCGCGTTCACCACCGCCCTCGCCGATCCGGCCCCCGTGCCACGCGCCGACGCTCTGCGCAGCCGCCCGCCAGACAGCCCCAAGCTCATCACCGTCACCCGCCGCGAAATACCCGCCGTACAGATCGCCTCCGCCCTGGAAGAGCGCGTCCACTCCCTCGCCGCCCGGCGCGCCAGCCCACCGGTGATCCCGAACTCCGTGCGACATCCAGCGGTCAAGAACGGCCGCAGCCGCTGACCCCCTTCGTCCCCGCCCGGAAGCACGAAACCCTTGCCCCCCTCCTCCAGCAACTCCACCGACGGGTACGACCTCGTCCTGCGCCTCCTGTTCGGAGTGCTCGCGATCGTCGTCCCGCTGTCCCACCTCGCCTGGCTGTCCGGCAACATCACCGCCTACCTCACCGACGCCGCCTGGGCGCCGTACCAGCCGACCAACGCCCTGCTCCACCCCGAACGGCTGTGGCCCCGGGCAGGGGAAACGTCCCTGCTGATCGGCACCCGCATCGTGCCCGTGCTCCTCCTCCTGGCCCTCGGAGCAGCGGCCGGCGTCCTGTGGGCCCGGCACAAGAACCGCAGCGGCGGACGGAAGAAGATCACAGACATGGCCAAGGCCCGGGACATCGAGCCGCTGATGGCCAAGGCGATCACCACCAAGGCCCGTTCCCTGCGCCCGAGCCTGAAGGACGCCAAGCGCATCGACGCGAAGGACACCGGCATCCTGCTCGGCAACCTCCAAGGCAGCCGCCACGAGGTGCGGATGGGCTTCGAGGACGTCGCCGTCGCGATCATGGCTCCCCGGTCCGGCAAGACCACTTCACTCGCCATCCCCTCCATGCTCGCCGCACCCGGCCCGGTCCTGCTGACCTCGAACAAGGCCGCCGGTGACGCCTTCACCACCGCCTACGCCGCCCGAGCCGAGGCCGGGCGGGTGTGGACGATGGACCCGCAGCAGATCGCCCACGCTGCCCGCGAGATGTGGTGGAATCCCCTCGCCAGCGCGAAAACCCTCGACGGCGCGGGCAGGTTGGCGGGCCACTTCCTGGCCGCGAGCGTCGACGCGAGCGCGCAGGGCGACTTCTGGAGCAAGGCCGGCAGCAACATCCTGAGCCAGCTGCTCCTGGCCGCCGCCCTCGACGAGAGGCCGATCACCGACATCATGGCCTGGCTCGCCTTCCCCGCCGACCGCACCCCGCTCGACATCCTCCGTGACCATGGATTCGCTGCCGTCGCCGCCCAGCTCAAGGGCACCGTCGAGGGGCCGCCGGAGACCAGGGACGGCATCTTCGAAACCGCCCGCCAGTACGCCGCCGCACTGCTCAACTCCGAGATCGCGGCCTGGGTGACCCCACAGAAGGACGTCGCCGAGTTCCGCCCCGCGCAGTTCGTCACCTCCACCGACACGTTGTTCCTGCTGAGCAAGGACGGCGGCGGCGGGGCAAGCGCGTTGATCGCGGCGTGCGCGGACTCGGTGATGCGGGCCGCGACCGCCCAAGCTGAGCGCGCGGGCGGCAGGCTTGACCCGCCGATGCTGGCGATCCTCGACGAGGCCGCCAACGTCTGCAAAATCAGCGACTTGCCGGACCTCTACTCCCACCTCGGCAGCCGCGGCATCATCCCGATCACGATCCTCCAGTCCTACCGGCAGGGCCAGAAGGTCTGGGGGGACGCCGGCATGGACGCCATGTGGTCCGCCTCCACCGTGAAGGTCATCGGGGCAGGTATCGACGACCCGGACTTCGCCGACAAGCTGTCTAGGCTGATCGGCGACCACGACGTGGAGACCACCTCCACCTCACACTCCGAGTCCGGCAAGTCGACCTCAGTGTCGATGCGCCAGGAGCGGATCCTGCCCGCCGACGCCATCCGCGCCCTGCCCAAGGGCACCGCGCTCTGCTTCGCCACCGGCATGCGCGCCGCCATGCTCGACCTGCGCCCGTGGTACCTCGAACCCGGGGCAGAGGACCTGTCCGCCTCCTCCGCCCGCGCGTCGAAGGCCATCACCACCCGCGCCGTCGCCAAGCACGCCCCCCAGCAGGACGACTACGGCACCACCGCGTAACCCTCTCCCGCTTCCACCCGTCAGCCGGGCGGCTTCGCCCGTTCCCTTCCCTGGAGTACGCAGTGCAGTTCATCGACCTGGCCGAGCAGACTCGCCTCCTCATCCGGCTCCGCTCGTGATCGCGGAGACGGGTCCAGTGGGGACGCCCAGGCCGGTATCTCGGTCAGGCGTCTTCGGGGTCCAGCTCGAAGATGAAATAGATGCCCAGCACGTAGGGCTCGTCCTCGCCGTGCTGGAAATCCCATGAAAGATCTGCCAAGCGGACGTTGTGTTCACCCACCCACTCATGGGCCTTCCTGAAGGAATCCGCGGCAGTTGCGGCGAAGAACAGCTTCCTGGCAATGGGATGCACTTGACTATCGGCGTCCGTGTCGTCGAAGCCCTCCGGAACGTCCAGGCAGAGGTCGGGATCGAGCTTCATGGGCTGAACTCTTTTCAGTCGGTTACCGGTACGAGTCGACAGAGGCTGATCCTCTGAGCACGACGCCCGATAAGACCACCGGGCACCTGGACGGGTTGCTTCTGGCGACCGAGCGGAGAGGCGCCTCAGCCAGTGGTCGCGGCCGGTGTCGCGGCAGCGGCCGAAGCCGGCCTGCCGGTCGTGCCCACCCCCGCAGCGAGCCCCTAGTAGTTACTGGCGGGTTACTTGTTCCCTGGCGTCCGAGCTGGGACTAGCGGGCCTGATCCCGGTGCGGTTGCTTTGCGCCGCCGTGCCTGGGAATGCGCCCTGCCCTGCATGCCTCTCAAGAGGCAAAATGTACTGCGACTGTTCTCCACGCTGCGGAGTGACTATGAGCGATGCCGCTGAGCGAGTTCAGGTGGCCGGGGCGTCCGAGGACCACCAGCGGTTGCGCCTCCTCGCCCAACAGGCTTGCGACCGGGCCCGTAACCTGCAGGCGGAGACTGCGGAAATGCGGTTGCGGTCTCAGCAGATGCGCTGGAACGCGGCGGCTCGGCGTGAGCAGGCAAGGCAGACCGCCTCCGTCACATCACCGACGCCAGCACGGGCACAGGCCGCCGGGCCGCGCCGGCCCCACTGACCTCCGCCACCGCCAGAGGCCAGCCGCATGCAGGTGCCGACCAATTGCCACTTCCGATGCTCCAGCCTTCCTTCTACCCTCAAAGCAGGTGAAGTTGGGCTCTGGCCCACACCGTTGGCTCCCAGCCCCCGAGCCGTGACTGACTGCCGAGGCCCGCTAGAGCCGCATCGCCGACGACGCGGCTCCAGCCTCCGCCCTCCAGGTGCGACGGCCAGCGGGCGCGCACCGCCGGGAGGGCACCTCGCGCGGGGTCCGATCGAGGGGGAGCCTCGATCCCTCGCGCTCCCGGCCGCCGCCGCACC
>NZ_JBHTSF010000276.1:0-7269 GCF_042795295.1 Streptomyces sp. NPDC056486 | reverse complement strand
GACGGGCTGAGATTTCCCCGGCCCGGGGGGAAATCTTTCAGCCGTCCGGCCTTTGAGGACCGGGGCCTGGGGCGGAGCCCCTGCGCGGCGGAGCCGCAAACAGATACAGCCGGGAAGGGGCGGGATGGGGGAAGGCCCCGCAGGGTCCCGCCTCTACGCCCCGTAACCCCCGTCCGCCACCAACTCCGCCCCGGTGATGAACGCCGCGTCGTCTCCTGCCAGGTAGGCGACCAGGGACGCCACCTCATCGGCCGAGCCGAAGCGGGCAAGCGCCGTCGCCGCCTTCTGGGGCTCGGCGAACGGGCCGTCGGCCGGGTTCAGGTCCGTGTCGATCGCCCCGGGATGCACCACGTTCACCGTGATCCCGCGCCCCGCGAGCTCCCGCGCCAGCGGCTTGCTCATGCCTGCGAGCGCCGCCTTGCTCATCGCGTACAGCGTCCCGCCTGGCCCGCCGGCGTACCGCGCGAGTGCCGAGCCCGTGGAGATGATCCGGCCCCCGTCGGCCAGTCTCCCGGCCGCCGCCTGCGAGGCCAGGAAGACCGAACGTACGTTGACGGCGAGCACCCGGTCGACGTCGGAGAGCGCCAGGTCCCCGA
Organism: Streptomyces sp. NPDC056486; assembly: GCF_042795295.1. Lineage (NCBI taxonomy): Bacteria > Bacillati > Actinomycetota > Actinomycetes > Kitasatosporales > Streptomycetaceae > Streptomyces > Streptomyces sp. NPDC056486. The sequence goes on along the minus strand of NZ_JBHTSF010000276.1, from coordinate 6,673 downwards.
TGGGGCCGAGAACTCCGATGCCCGCGTTGTTCACCAGGATGTCCAGGCGGCCCAGATCGTCCGCCGCGCGCTCCACCGCGCCCGCCGCGTCCCCGGGGTCCGCCGCGTCGGCCCTGATGGCGAAGCCGCGCCGGCCCGCCGCCTCGATCTTGGCGACGACCTCACGAGCGGCGGCCTCCCCATTGACGTACGTGATCGCCACATCGGCACCTTCCTGCGCGAGCCGCAGTGCGATCGCCGCGCCGATGCCGCGGCTGCCGCCGGTGACCAGGGCGGTCCTGCCGGTCAGAGAAGACATTCTTCGAACCCCATTCGCGTGGTGATGTTCCGTAATGCGTGAGAAGTGCTTGTGGGTTCAATGAAACTGGGCGGCGGGCGCTGTGGCTGGCGGGAAATGGACGGCGACTTCCGCAGGGAGTGCGATGACTTCCCGAAGGGTGCGGGGTCTGAGTAAGTGAGAGAAACGAAGAGATCCGACAAGAACCTGGAGTAGAGAGGCACTCGCCATGAAGGTCACGCTCACCCAGTTCCAGACCCTCGACGGAGTCATCCAGGCCCCGGGCGGTCCTGAGGAGGACCCCAGCAGCGGCTTCGAGCACGGCGGCTGGTCGTTCCCCTTCGGGGACGAGGACTTCATGTCCTTCGTCACCGAGGTCTTCGACCGGGCCGACGCCTTCCTGCTCGGGAGGCGTACGTACGAGATCTTCGCCTCGTACTGGCCGAAGAAGACCGACCCCGGGGACCCGGTCGCGTCGCGGCTCAACTCGCTGCCCAAGTACGTGGCAAGCACCACGCTCACCAGCAGCGACTGGCCGGGCACGCAGTTCATCGGCCGCGACGACATCGCCAAGGACGTCACGCTCCTCAAGGAGCAGCCGGGGCGCGAGCTCCAGCTGCACGGCAGTGCGGACCTCGCGCAGTCCCTGCTGGCGCACGACCTGATCGACACCGTCCACCTGCTGACGTTCCCCGTGGCACTCGGCACCGGCAAGCGCCTCTTCGCCGAGGGAGGCCTGCCCACGGCGTTCAGGACCACCGGGTCGCGCCTGACGTCGAAGGGCGTCGTCATCAACTCCTACGAGCGCGCGGGCCGCCCCGAGTACGGCAGTTTCTGACCCGACCCGGGCCGCACGGGCCGCCAGGACCGCTGACCAGCTGGGGCGCGGGGCGCGGGGCGCGGTGATACGTTCCGTGGTCGATCAAGGAGGAACGTCCATGGGGGACTTCGAGCAGAAATTTGCCAAAGGCGCTGAAATCAGGCGCAATTGGGGCGTCACGCTTCTCGCTGCGGCCGGCATGATCTGGTTCGTGCTCGCATGGCAGCTGATGATGCCGTTCAGCGACGGGGACGACGAGTACTCCAACAGTCGCAAGTGCGAGTCGATGCTCTTCTACGAAGGTGACGATCCGACGTGGCAGGACGACACGTGGGACGACTGCCGCGCCCAGCGCAGGTGGCCCGAGATGCTGGGCTGGCTGGCACTTTCGGTACCGCTCTCGGTCGGGGGCGCGACGCTCTACACCGGCGGGGCCGCCAATCTGCGGATGCGTGAGTACATGGCGGAGCACCGCATTGCCGCTGCCAAGGCCGCTGCGGTCAAGGACGCCGCCGAGAAGGGCGCCACCGAGAGGGGCGCCGCCGAGAAGGACTGACGGCGGCGAACCGGTGGCGCTCGGTTAACTCGCGGAAAATTCATCGCACTTGACGTTGACACAACAACCTCTACGCGCGTCACACTGGTCGCATGCGAATCCCCCCACGAATCGTGAGCGTCACCGCCCTCGCCGCCGCCCTGCTCATCGGCGGCCCCGTCGCGGCCTCCGCGAGCACAGTCCCCGACAGCCACACCCCCACCTCGGCGTCGTACTCCATCGCCGCCGTCGGTGACATCTGCTACTCCAAGCTGCCCGACCAGGCGCACGACACCCTGGACCTGATCGAGGCGGGCGGCCCCTACCCGTATCCGCAGGACAACACCGTCTTCTCGAACAGGGAAGGCATCCTGCCCTCCCAGAGCTCGGGCTACTACCACGAGTACACCGTGGTGACGCCGGGCTCACCGGACCGCGGTGCGCGCCGCATCGTGACCGGTGAGGAGAACCAGGAGGACTACTACACGGCCGACCACTACGAGTCCTTCGACCTGGTCGACCACTCCTGCTGAATCCTTCCTCCGCAGGACGGCACCAACGGCACCAACGGTACTAACGGGCCTTCCGGCTCTCCGCGAGGGCGAACAGCGCGAGCGCGAGCACGATCAGTGTGACGCCCGCGTAGATCTCGTAGCCGTCGAGGAACCCGATCCGCCGCACGATGCCCCAGCCGCGCAGCCGGCCGGTGAGCTCGTGCGCCAGGGCGGCCACGCCCTGGATCAGGAGAAGGACGCCGAAGACCTCAAGTACCTGCTTCATACCGAAGAGCCTCGCCCCGTGGACTCCCCACGCACATCGGCCACGGGGCGAGGCCTCTTCCTCCTGGCCCCCTCCCAAAGTCTGCGCGTGCGCGACTTTGGTCGATGATCATGTCCGGACGGCGTCCGATGCCTCCGACAGTGCGTAGATTTATCGACCATGAGCGGCAATGAGTCCCCGTCGGAACGCTCGACACCCTCGGTGCTCTCGGCCCCGTTGGCCAGGAGCCCATGGGCGCTGCCTTCGGCCCTCGCCGCCCAGTTCGACCCGGACCGCATGCCGGGCAAGAACAAGCGCAGGCCCCGGCGGACCATGCGTGACTGGCTGGTCGACTTCGCCTGCTTCTTCGTGGCCGTCGGCATCGGCCTGGTGGGCGCGGACGCGGTCAGCGGCAACCCGCACGTCTCGCAGGGCTTCGCGGAGGTCGATCAGGTGCTCGGCGCGCTCGCCTGCGCCGCCGTCTGGTTGCGCAGGCGCTGGCCGGTCGGCCTCGCCATCGCCATGGTGCCGATCAGCGTGCTCTCGGACACCGCGGGCGGCGCTGCCGTGGTCGCCCTGTTCACCCTCGCGGTGCACCGCCCCTTCCGGTACGTCGGCTGGATCGGCGGGGTCTCGATCGCCGTGCTGCCGCTCACCTACTGGCTGCGGCCCGATGTCGACGTGCCGTTCCTGGTCGCCGTCGTCCTGGGGACGCTGCTCAGTGCCGGTGTCATCGGCTGGGGCATGTTCGTGCGCTCGCGCCGCCAGCTCCTGCTGAGCCTGCGCGATCGCGCGATCCGCGCCGAGAACGAGGCGGCGCTCCGTGCCGAACAGGCCCAGCGCCTGGCCCGCGAGTCCATCGCCCGCGAGATGCACGACGTGCTGGCCCACCGCCTCACCCTGCTCAGCGTGCACGCCGGAGCCCTGGAGTTCCGCCCGGACGCACCCCGTCAGGAGATCGTCCGCGCGGCCGGTGTCATCAGGGAGAGCGCGCACGAAGCGCTGCAGGATCTGCGCGAGGTGATCGGCGTGCTGCGCGGTGGCAGTAGCGGTGTCGACGGCGAGGCGTCCGGACGTCCGCAGCCGACCCTCGCCGCCCTGGAGACTCTGGTCGCGGAGTCCCGCGACGCGGGCATGAAGGTCGCGCTCGACCACCGCGTCGCCGACTCGGCCGCCGTGCCCGCCGCTGTCGGCCGCACCGCCTACCGCATCGCCCAGGAGGGCCTGACCAATGCCCGCAAGCACGCACCGGGCGCCGAGGTGACCGTCCTGGTCTCCGGCGCGCCCGGCGAAGGCCTCACCCTGTCGGTACGCAATCCGCCGCCGCCCGGAGACGTGCCCAATGTCCCCGGTTCCGGCCAGGGCCTTATCGGCCTCACGGAGCGGGCCATGCTCGCGGGCGGCCGCATCGAGCACGGGTCCGCGGGGGACGGCGGGTTCCGCGTCGACGCCTGGCTGCCGTGGGACTCACCCTCCGGCCGCGCTGATGAGGCTCGTTAGTGTGGGCTCCATGAACCCGATCCGCGTGCTCCTCGTCGACGACGATCCGCTCGTCCGCGCCGGGCTGTCCTTCATGATGGGCGGCGCGGACGACATCGAGATCGTCGGCGAGGCGGCGGACGGTTCCCATGTCGCCCCGCTGGTCGCTGAGCTGCGCCCCGACGTCGTACTGATGGACATCCGCATGCCCACGATGGACGGCCTCGCGGCGACGGAGGCCCTGCGCAAGCGCCCCGACGCCCCCGAGGTCATCGTCCTCACCACGTTCCACGCCGACGAACAGGTGCTTCGGGCGCTGCGGGCCGGGGCGGCCGGGTTCGTCCTCAAGGACACCCCGCCCGCCGAGATCGTCGCGGCGGTACGGGCGGTCGCGGCGGGGGAGCCGGTGCTCTCGCCCACGGTGACGCAGCAGCTGATCACTCAGGTGACGGGAGTGGACCCCCAACATGGCCGCCGCAAGCGGGCGTTGGAGCGGCTCGCGCTGCTTGGGGAGCGGGAGAGGGAAGTGGCGGTCGCGGTGGGCCGGGGAGCGTCGAACGCGGACATCGCGGCAGAGCTCTACCTCAGCGTGGCCACCGTCAAGGCCCACGTCTCCCGAGTCCTGACGAAGCTTGACCTCAACAACCGGGTGCAGATCGCGCTGTTGGCGCATGACGCGGGTCTGCTGGACGGGGCGGAGTAGCCCCGGGCCGCGTTTGGGCCATCCTGGATCGGTCCGGAGCCGCTCTCGAACCAGTCCGGGCCAGTGCCGGGGCCCCGGATCAGCCCCGAGGCCGCCCACGGACCGGTCCGGATCAGCCCGGACCACCCCCGCGTCGGCCCCGTGCCCGGCAATCACCCCCCGGCGATCTCCGCCACCCGCACCAACCGCCGCTCGCGCCGCGAGAGTTCGCACGCCTCGGCGATCCGCAGGGCCTCAAGGGCCTCACGCCCGTCGCAGGGGTTCGTGCGTTCGCCGCGTACGACGTCGACGAAGGCCGCGAGTTCCGCCTCGTACGCGGGAGCGAAACGTTCCAGGAAGCCGGGCCACGGCTTCTCGGGCGGCGGCGGGCCCGCGGGCTCCACGGACGACAGGGGCGTGCGGTCGTCGAAGCCGGCCGCGATCTGGTCGTCCTCGCCTGCCAGCTCCATCCGTACGTCGTAGCCCGCGCCGTTGCACCGCGTGGCCGTCGCCGTGGCGAGCGTGCCGTCGTCGAGGGTGAGGAGCGCGGCGGCCGTGTCGACGTCGTCCGCCTCGCGGAACATCGCGGGCCCGGCGTCCGACCCGGTCGCGTACACCTCCGTCACCTCGCGGCCCGTCACCCACCGCACCATGTCGAAGTCGTGGACCAGACAGTCGCGGTAGAGGCCGCCGGAGAGCGGCAGATACGCGGCGGGCGGCGGCGCCGGGTCGGAGGTCATCGCCCGGATCGTGTGCAGCCGCCCGAGCCGCCCCGACCGCACGGCATCGCGCGCCGCCGCATACCCCGCGTCGAACCGCCGCTGGAAGCCCAGCTGGAGCACCGTGCCCGCGGATTCGACCTCCCGGAGCGCGGTGAGCGTGCCGGGCAGATCGAGGGCGATGGGCTTCTCGCAGAAGACCGGCAGGCCCGCCCGCGCCGCCTTGCCGATCAGCTCGGCATGCGCGGATGTCGCCGCCGTGATCACCACCGCGTCCACGGCACCCGACCGGCCGTTCCCCGTGAAGATGTCGTCCACCGAACGTGCCGATGCGGCGCCGATCCGTGCCGCGAGCCCTGCCGCGCGTCCGACGTCCGCGTCGGCGACGACCAGTGCGTCCACCTCGGGATGCCGCTGAAGAGCCGCAGAGTGAAATGTGCCGATACGGCCCGTTCCGATCAGTCCGATGCGCATGGACCCACCCTCGCCACGCCCCGCGATCCTGTCAATCCTTTGTCCGGACAACAGAACTTCAGAACTTCCCGTCATCATTCCCTGCGACTACGCTCCCCATGTGCCCAAATCAGCCGCCAAACCAGCCGTGGACCCGACCGTCTCCCTCCAGCTCGGCGTCGACCGCAGCAGCCCGGTCCCGCTGTACTTCCAGCTGTCCCAGCAGCTGGAGGCGGCGATCGAGCGCGGCGCCCTGACACCGGGCACCCTGCTCGGCAACGAGATCGAGCTGGCGGGCCGCCTCGGTCTCTCCCGGCCGACCGTCCGCCAGGCCATCCAGTCGCTCGTCGAAAAAGGGCTGCTCGTGCGCCGCAGGGGAGTCGGCACCCAGGTCGTGCACAGCCAGGTCAAGCGCCCCCTTGAGCTCAGCAGCCTCTACGACGACCTGGAGGCGGCGGGCCAGCGCCCCGAGACCCGCGTCCTGCGCAACACCGTCGAGCCCGCGTCCGCCGAGGTGGCCGCCGCGCTCGGCGTCGCGGAGGGCGAGGAGGTGCACCTGGTCGAGCGGCTCCGCCTGGCCCACGGCGAGCCCATGGCGTATCTGCGCAACCGCCTGCCGTCCGGTCTTATCGCCCTCGACACCGCACGCCTCGAAGCCACCGGCCTCTACCGCCTGATGCGTGCCGCCGGCATCACCCTGCACAGCGCGCGCCAGTCCGTGGGCGCCCGCGCGGCCACCGCCGACGAGGGCGAGCGGCTCGGTGAGCCCGAAGGAGCCCCGCTGCTCACGATGCAGCGCACGACCTTCGACGACACGGGCCGCGCGGTCGAGTTCGGCTCGCACATCTACCGGGCCTCGCGCTACTCCTTCGAGTTCCAGCTCCTCGTACGGCCGTAGGGCCGAGTCGGCACAGAGAGAGGGGCGGGTCCGGCCGTCCCAGGCCGGACC
>NZ_JBHTSF010000275.1:0-7336 GCF_042795295.1 Streptomyces sp. NPDC056486 | reverse complement strand
CCTCGGCCGGCTCCTGTACCCAGCGGGGGCACTCGGGGGGGGGGCGGTTCACGGTGTACGGGGGGTCGCCGCCGGTGGCGTCGCTGGGGCTTTGGGGCCGCAGGGAACGCCACATGGCGTGGAAGGTGTCGCTCACGCGGTGCCGTCCCCCTCGCGCATCGGGATCCGTACGCCCTTCTCGTCCGCAACCGACTCCGCGATGTCGTAGCCCGCGTCCACGTGCCGGATGACGCCCATGCCGGGGTCGTTCGTCAGGACGCGGCGGATCTTCTCGCCCGCCAGCTTCGTGCCGTCGGCCACCGAGACCTGGCCCGCGTGGATGGAGCGGCCCATGCCGACGCCGCCGCCGTGGTGGATGGAGACCCAGGAGGCGCCGGATGCGACGTTCACCATGGCGTTGAGGAGCGGCCAGTCGGCGATCGCGTCGGAGCCGTCGAGCATGGCTTCCGTCTCGCGGTAGGGGGAGGCGACGGAACCGCAGTCCAGGTGGTCGCGGCCGATGGCGAGGGGGGCGGCGAGGGTGCCGTTGCCGACCATGTCGTTGAACATGTCGCCCGCCTTGTCGCGCTCGCCCTGGCCGAGCCAGCAGATGCGCGCGGGCAGGCCCTGGAAGTGGACCCGCTCCCCCGCCATCTTGATCCAGCGGTGCAGGGACTCGTTCTCGGGGAAGAGGTCGAGGAGCGCCTTGTCGGTCTTGTGGATGTCCGATGCCTCGCCGGAGAGCGCCGCCCAGCGGAACGGGCCCTTGCCCTCGCAGAAGAGCGGGCGGATGTAGGCGGGGACGAAGCCGGGGAACGCGAACGCGCGCTCGTATCCCGCGAGTTGGGCCTCGCCGCGGATCGAGTTGCCGTAGTCGAAGACCTCGGCGCCCGCGTCCATGAAGCCGACCATCGCCTCGACGTGCGTGGCCATCGACTCACGCGCGCGGGTGGTGAAGCCCGCCGGGTCCTTCTCCGCGAGCGTCTGCATGTCATCGAAGTCAACGCCGACCGGGAGGTACGCGAGCGGGTCGTGGGCCGAGGTCTGGTCCGTGACGATGTCGATGGGGGCGCCCTCGGCGAGCATGCGCGGGAGCAGGTCCGCCGCGTTGCCGAGCAGGCCGATGGAGAGGGGCTTTCGCTGGTCGCGGGCCTCCGTCGCCAGCTGGAGCGCGTGCTCCAGGGAGTCGGCCTTCACGTCCAGGTACTTGTGCTCGATGCGGCGCTCGATGGCGCGCGGGTCGACGTCGATACAGATCGCGACGCCGTCGTTCATCGTCACGGCGAGCGGCTGGGCGCCGCCCATGCCGCCGAGCCCGGCGGTCAGCGTGATCGTCCCGGCAAGCGTGCCGTTGAACTTCTTCGCGGCGACGGCGGCGAACGTCTCGTACGTGCCCTGGAGGATGCCCTGCGTGCCGATGTAGATCCACGAACCGGCGGTCATCTGGCCGTACATCGTGAGGCCGAGTGCCTCAAGACGCCGGAACTCCTCCCAGTTCGCCCAGTCGCCCACGAGGTTCGAGTTGGCGATCAGGACGCGCGGGGCCCACTCATGGGTCTGCATGACGCCGACCGGGCGGCCCGACTGGACCAGCATCGTCTCGTCCTGCTTGAGGGTCTTCAGCGTGCGGACCATCGCGTCGAAGGAGCGCCAGTCGCGGGCGGCCTTGCCCGTGCCGCCGTAGACGACGAGCTTGTCGGGGTGCTCGGCGACCTCGGGGTCGAGGTTGTTCTGCAGCATGCGCAGGGCGGCTTCCTGCTGCCATCCCAGGGCGCTCAGTTCCGTACCGCGCGGTGCCCGTACGGGGCGGGGTCCTGACATGGCGATGCCTCCTCGCGTGAAGCTCTGCTCGTGAGCTCGGTGGTGCTCTGCTGTGACCTTGTTATTCACATCCTGCGATGTTGAATAGAACTAGTCAATACGTTGACAGTGCAGCGGTACCGCGTCACGGATGATTGGCTGGAACACATGAGCGATCAGGGAGCGGAGACCGCACGCGCGTCCGAGGCGAACGCAGACTCGGGCAGAGGACCGGGCGGAGCCCCGGGCAGCCACCCGGAAGCCCCCACGCAACGCCTTACGACGATGGATCCGGCGGCACGTCCCCCGACAGCACAGCCCCCGGCGGCGCAGCCCCCGGCCCCGCAGCCCCCGGCCCATTCGGCCGCGGATTCCGCGTCCCGCCGCGACCAGGCCATCCGCGCCGCCGTCGAGCAGGGCCTCGTCGACCCCGCGTCGCCCATCGTCGGCCTCCTGGACGTCACCGGCATCCGCTCGGCCGCCGCATCCCTGCGCGCCGCCTTCGAGGCGGTCACACCGCCCGGCACGCCCGTCCTGCACGCCTTCGCGGTGAAGGCGTCGCCCCTGGTCCCGGTCCTGCGGCTGCTTCGCGACGCGGGCATCGGCGCCGAGGTGGCGAGCCCCGGCGAGCTCGCCCTGGCGCGGGCCGCCGGTGTGCCGCCCACGCACACCGTCCTCGACTCGCCCGCGAAGACCCCGGCCGAGCTGCGCGAGGCCCTCGCCCTCGGCATCGCGGTGAACGCGGACAATCCGCAGGAGCTCGCCCGCATCGACGCGATGACCCGCTCCGCGCCCTCCCGCTCCCCCATCGGCCTGCGCGTGAACCCGCAGATCGGCGGCGGCTCCATCGGCGCCCTGTCCACCGCCACGGCGACCTCCAAGTTCGGGGTCGCGCTGCTCGACGACGGCGCCCGCGAGTGGGTCGTCCAGGCCTACCTCGACCGCCCCTGGCTCACCCGCCTGCACGCACACTCCGGTTCGCAGGGCATGCCGCTCGAACTGATGGTGCGGGGCGTCTCGGCTACGTACGACCTGGCCGAGGAGATCAACGGACGGGCCGGACGGCAGCAGATCGACACCATCGACATCGGCGGCGGTCTGCCCGTCAACTTCGGCTCGGACGAGGAGACCCCGACGCACGCGCAGTACGCGCGCCGCCTGAAGTCCCGCGTGCCGGGACTACTCGACGGGCGGTACGGCATCGTCACCGAGTTCGGCCGCTCGCTGCTCGCCAAGCACGGCACGATCCTGGCCCGCGTGGAGTACGCCAAGTCGGCGGGCACCCGGCCCATCGCGGTGACGCACGCGGGCGTCCAGGTGGCGGCGCGCACGGTGTACGCGCCCGCTTCCTGGCCGCTGCGGATCGCCGCGTTCGACGCGAAGGGTCGCCCCAAGAGCGGGCCGAACGTCGGGCAGGACATCGCGGGCCCGGCCTGCTTCGCGGGCGACCTGCTCGCGGAGAACCGTCCGCTTCCGCTGCTCGAACAGGGCGACTACGCGGCGGTGCTCGACACGGGCGCCTATTACTTCGCGCACCACTACTCCTACAACAGCCTTGCCAGGCCCGGGATCTACGGCTTCGCCGCCGGGTCAGGGGAACAGACCACCTTCGCCACCGTGCGGGAGCCGCAGACCCTGGAGGAGATCGTCGCCGAGTCGGGAGGCGCGGGACGGGACGCGCTGCGGGACCTCTGAGGTTTCTCAACTGCCGCATCCCTGCCGCTTTTTCGGGGCAGACCATCCCTCCAGGCACACCCAGGCACACCCAGGCACACCCAGGCCCACCCAGGCACCCAGGTAACCAGGCACGCCCTCGGGGGAGATGATCGTGTGACGACATCCAAGGCGACCACCGAAGCACCGACACCCGGCGAAGAACCCGCGCTGAACCGCGCGATCGGGCCCAAGCTCCTGATCCTCTTCGTGATCGGCGACATCCTCGGCACCGGCATCTACGCCACCACCGGCAAGGTCGCGGGGAAGGTCGGCGGCGCGCTGTGGCTGCCGTTCGCGATCGGCTTCGTCGTGGCGCTCCTGACGGCGGCGTCGTACGTCGAACTGGTCGGCAAGTATCCGAAGGCGGCGGGCGCCGCCCTCTATACGCAGAAGGCGTTCAAGGTCCCGTTCTTCACGTTCATCATCGCCTTCATGGTGATGTGCTCGGGCCTGTCGTCGGCGAGCGCCGCGGCCCGCGCCTTCAGCGGCGACTACCTCGGGGAGCTGACGAACGACGCACTGCCGCCGACACTGATCGCGATCCTCTTCATCGTCGCGCTCGCGGCGCTGAACCTGCGGGGCGTGTCGGAGTCGGTGAAGGCGAACGTGGTCCTCACGCTCGTCGAGGTGACGGGCCTCGCCATCATCCTGGCGATCGGCGCCTACGCGGTCCTGAGCGGGGACGGCGAACCGTCCCGCCTGACGGATTTCGAGGGAGGCGGCGGCACAGGCTTCGCCCTGATGACGGGCATCCTCGGCGCGACCGCGCTCGGCTTCTTCGCGTTCGTCGGCTTCGAGGACTCGGTGAACATGGCCGAGGAGACGAAGGACCCCGCACGCACCTTCCCGCGGGCGATCTTCATCGGCGTCGCGGTGACGGGCACGATCTACGTCCTGGTGGCGCTTGTGTCATCGCTGCTCGTCGACTACAAGGTGCTCGAAGGATCGAGCGGCCCGCTCCTCGAAGTCGTGAAGGCGGGCGGCATCGACTTCCCGCACAAACTCTTCGCGCTGATCGCCCTGTTCGCGGTCACCAACTCGGCCCTGATCAACATCATGATGGCCTCGCGGCTCTGTTACGGCATGGCCAACGAACGCATCCTGCCGCGCGCGATGGGCCGCGTCCTCTCGCGCCGCCGCACACCGGTGGTCGGCATCGTCTTCGTGTCGCTGCTCGCGATCGGCCTGGTGTCGACCGGGGAGATCGAGGGGCTCGGCGACACGACCGCGTTCCTGCTGCTCTGCGTGTTCGCGGTGGTCAACGTGGCGGTCCTCGTCCTGCGCCGCGACCCCGTCGAGCACAAGCACTTCCGTGCGCCGACGGTCCTTCCGGTGCTCGGCGCCATCACGGCCCTGGTCCTCGCGAGTCCCCTCGCGGACCGTCCGGCGGAGGTCTACATCCGGGCCGGGGTGCTGCTCGCCATCGGCATCGGCCTCTGGGCCGTGAACAAGGTGGTGCTCAAGGCTCGCGGCGAGGAGTAACGGGGCCGTCAGGGGCGCCCCCGGGGCGATCCGGTCGCTAGGCCGATACTTTCGGTCAGGCTCGGGCCTTCCCTGACCGCTCCTCGCGCGGATCCCGTCGAGGTTGGGCATGTTCCCCTGGAAAGTGCCTACTTGCCTGGAAACTCCACGAGTTCTGCGTACCTTCCTCACATCGGGCGGCGATAAGCCCCCGGTCGGGTGGTAGGGGCCACCCGGTTCAACCCTGGGGAAGGGGAGCCGCGTGCCCGGAATCGACGAGTGTCTGCTCGAAGCCATGACACTGCCCGGTGCGCGCGGAGCAGCGATCGTCGACTGGACCAGCGGGCTCGCCCTCGGTTCGGTCGGCGATCCTCCGGGCGGCGATCACGAGGCGACCGCCGCGGAGACCGCGGAGGTGGCCCGGTCGGCGGCCGAGTACCAGGCGTTCGCGCCCAGGGACGACGCCCTTGACTCGGCGCGGGACCCGAACCACAAGGAACTCCCCGTCGAGGACCTCATGGTCACCACGAGGACCGGATTCCATCTGATCCGCTTCGTCGAGACGACCTTCGACAGCAGCGTGTTCCTCTACCTCTGGCTCGACCGGCACACCGGCAACCTCGCGCTCGCGCGCATACGCCTTCGGGACCTGTCCGAGCGCCTGGTGCTGGTGTGAACGCCATGCGTATCACCGCGTCCACCACCTCACCCATGCTGATGCGCCTGGCCGGCGAACGGGCGACCGGCGCCCTGCTGCGCGACCAGGGCACCCTCTACCTCGTCGACGGCCATGTCGTGCACGCGGAGAGCCCCGCGGCGCCGGGCATCGACGTCCTGCTCACGGCCGGCGGGGCGCTGCCCCCGCAGGGCTGGCAGGAGGCCCTCTCACTTGCCGGGACCCGGCACGAGGTGGGGCGGCACCTGATAGACAGCGGCCGGATAACCGCCGGCGAGCTGGAAATGTGCCACATCGGCGCGCTGTTCGACGCCGCGTTCTTCGTCCTCGGCCCGGCGAGCGGACCCACCCGGTTCCGTTACGGGGTCGCGCACTGGCTCGGCCGGGTCCGCCCGGTGTCGGCCGAGACCCTGGAGCGGGAGACCCGGCGGCGCCGGGCCCTGCTGGCCAGCGTCTGGCCCTGCCCCGAACTGGACACATCCCCCGTCGTGCCACGCCCTCCCGCGCCCGGCCACAAGCTCACCGGACGCCAGATCTCACTGCTGCGGCTCGCCGACGGTGTCCGCACGCCCACCGCCATCGCCTGGGCCCTCGGCCGCCCCTCGTTCCACACCCTGATCGAGGTCAGGCGGCTCGCCGCGGCCGGACTCGTGGAACCCCCGCGCACGGCCGAACCAGGCCTGCCCATGCTCCCCGCCCCGGTCTCCGATGACCACCCCGAGCCGGACGTCGCCCTGCTGCGCCGGGTCCGTGACGCGCTGGAGGCAAGTCTGTGAATCTCCGTACGGGTCACCGGACTTGGCCCCCCACCCCATGAAGTTCTTAGCGCTCTTCAAGCGCGCCGGGAGGAGAGAGCTGATGGCTGCCGAAGCCGACGTACTGGTCGAACTGAAACGCCTGCGGACCAGGATTCCTCAGCTCAGGGGCGCCCTGACGGCCAGCGTCGACGGACTCCTGCTCGCGCAGGACGCGACGGACGTCGAGGCGGAAGGCGTCTGTGCCCTGACCGCGGCGGCGCTCGGAGTCGCCCTGCGGCTCTCGGACGCGACGCACCAGGGCCGCTTCCGCGAACTGCTCATCCGCGGCGAGGACGGCTACGTGGCGACGTACACGGCCGGATCGTCCGCCGTGCTCACGCTGCTCGCCGAGCCCCGCGTCAACGTGGGCCGGCTCCATCTGGAGGGCCGCCGTTCCAGCGTGCTCATCGGAGAGCTGGTCGACGCCGCCGTCGAACGAGCGGAGGAAAGCTGACCCATGTCCCCCACCACACCCTCATCGTCCCCCTCACCGCGGACGCCAAGCAGACGGAAAGGAAGTGCGAAATTAATGGCCAACACAGAGACAGCACTCAAGGAAACGACCACCTCGATCGAGGGGGTCATCGGCGCCGCCCTGGTCGACTACACCAGTGGCATGGCCCTGGGCACGATCGGCGGCGGAAAGGACCTGGACCTGTCCGTCGCCGCGGCCGGCAACACGGACGTGGTGCGCGCCAAGCTGCGCACGATGGAACTACTGGACCTCAAGGACGAGATCGAGGACATCCTGATCTCGCTCAGCAGCCAGTACCACCTGATCCGGCTGATCAAGGGCCGTAACAACAACGGCCTCTTCCTCTATGTGGCCCTCGACAAGGACCGGGCCAATCTGGCCATGGCCCGCCACCAGCTCAAGCGCATCGAGGCGAACCTCGACGTCTGAGCC
>NZ_JBHTSF010000274.1:0-7363 GCF_042795295.1 Streptomyces sp. NPDC056486 | reverse complement strand
CACCTGCACGGTGCGGGGCCCCATCGACGTAACCGGACCACCGGTCACTGAACCTCGCGCAGCACCTCGAGGATCGCGGCCTCGTCGGGCGCGGCCACCAGCCGCTCCCGGAAGCCGGTGTCCATCAGCTTCCGCGAGAGCAGCGCGAGAATCCGCAGGTGCTCGTCGCCCGCGGCGGCCTCCGGTACGGAGATCATGAAGATGAGCTTGGCCTTCGTACCGTCGATGGCGCCCCACTCGATGCCTTCGGACGACCGCGCGAAGCCGACGACCGGCGAGGTCACCGCATCGGTCTTGGCGTGCGGGATGGCGATCTCCTCGCCGAGCCCGGTGGTGCCCTGGGCCTCGCGGCGCAGCGCCGTCCGCACGAGCTCCTCGACGTCGGTGACCTTGCCGGTGGCGGCAAGGAGGTTCGCCATCTCGCGGATCGCGGAGTCCTTGTCGGCGGAGTCCAGCTGGACCTTCACGGTCTGCTCGGTGAGATAGCCGGAGAGGACTTCGTCGCCCTCCTCGGGGGAGGAGGGGGCGGCTGCCGCGGGGGCTGCCGCCGCAGGCGCCTTCTGCGGGGCCGCAGACGCCCCGGAGGCGACGGCTCCGGCTCCAGCCCCGGCTCCCGCTCCCGCGAGCACCGGCTCGGCCCCGCCCGGCACATCGGCGCTCGCCGCCCCGCGCCGCTTCCGCTCACTGAGGTCGACCAGGGTCACGGTGGTGAGGGCGGTGACGACGGCGCCGATGGCGATCGCGATGAAGAACATCGGTACGCCACCGACGGCACCCAGGACGGCCACGATCGGCCCGCCGTGCGGCACCGCGTCCTCGACGCCCGCCTGTCCTGCGATCGCACCGGCGACGGCGCCACCGAGCATGTTCGCGGGAATGACCTGGGCGGGCCTGGCCGCGGCGAACGGAATCGCACCCTCCGAGATCCCGAAGAAGCCCATGAACAGCGCGGCCAGACCGGTCTCGCGTTCCTGCTCGCTGTAGAGGCGCTTGCGGATCAGCGTCGCGATCCCCTGCCCGAGCGGCATGACCGGGATCGCGGCGGCGCACATGCCCATGACGGTCTGGTTGCCGGTGGCGATGAGTCCCGCGCCGAACAGGAAGGCCGTCTTGTTGACGGGCCCGCCCATGTCGAAGGCGATCATGAGCCCGAGAATCGCGCCGAGCAGGATCGCGCTGGTCCCGGTCATGCCGCTGAGCCAGTCGGTCAGATGCTCGAAGATCCACGAGATCGGCTTGCCGATGACGTAGATGAAGAAGAGGCCGAGTGCCGTCGTCGCGACGATGGGGATCACGATGATCGGCATGATCGGCTGGGCGAACTTCGGGACCTTGACCTTCTTGATCCACAGCACCAGATAACCGGCGAGGAAGCCGGTCACGATGGCCCCGATGAAGCCCGCGCCCGCCTTGGAGTCGTACAGCTCACCGGTGTTGGCGATCCAGCCGCCGATCATGCCGGGCACGAGCGCGGGCCGGTCGCCGATCGCGTACGCGATATAGCCCGAGAGGATCGGCACCATCAGCGTGAAGCCGATGACACCGATCTGGTTGACGTGCATCCAGAACGAGTCGTCGGGGATGACGAGCCCGCCCTTGGGGTCCGTGTGTCCGCCGAGCGACAGCGAGATCGCGATCAGGAGCCCGCCGACCACGACGAACGGAATCATGTACGAGACGCCGTTCATCAGCGCCTTGTACGCGAGGCTGCGCTCCTTGCCGCCCCCGCCCCCGCCACCGCTGGAGACCGGCTCGGCGGAGCCGCCGTCACCGCCTCCGCCGTGCACGGGCGCACTCCGCACCTGCTCGATAAGACGCTCCGGGTGGCTGATGCCCTCGGACACCCCCACGGACAGCACGCGCTTGCCCACGAAACGGCTGCGGTCGACGTCCTTGTCGGCGGCGATGATGATTCCGTCAGCATCCCTGACATCGTTGTCAGTCAGAACGTTCTCGGCGCCGATGGAGCCCTGCGTCTCCACCTTCATGTCGATACCGAGGCTCTCCGCAGCCTGCGAGAGCTTCTCCGCCGCCATGTACGTGTGGGCGATACCGGTCGGACAGGCGGTCACCGCGAGCAGCTTGAGCTTCTTCTGCTCGCCGTCGCTCCCGCCTATGGGGGGATCGGCCGGATGGGTCACGTGGATCTCCTAACGCCTTCGTCACACAAGATCGCGCAAATGTTCCCGATCTCAAGGCATCCTGCAACACCCGCGCACAGGTCCAAAAACGCAAAGGTCCCTAATGAGCAGGTCTGTAGCCCTGTCCGTGACCCGGTACGCGGCTGCCCCACCCGCCACGGCGCCCGGGGAGGCGGGCTGGGGCTCGCTGGGCCAATCGGTGTAGCTTTGTGACCAGAGCCAGACGTCGCTGCTGATGGCGGTCGGGCGGTGCCTGCACGGGCCGGCCGAGGGAGAGAGGGCCTCCGACGGACTGCGCTGCTGCGCGCCGGTGCTTCTCCATGCCGTCGTCGCAGGTCAGCCATGTCCACCCACCCTCGATCAACCCCACGAGGAGCAGCTCGCCAATGACGACTCTCACCAACGGCCAGGACTTCAAGGTCGCCGATCTCTCCCTGGCCGCGTTCGGCCGCAAGGAGATCACCCTGGCCGAGCACGAGATGCCCGGCCTGATGTCGATCCGCAAGGAATTCGCGGCCACCCAGCCGCTGGCCGGCGCCCGCATCATGGGCTCGCTGCACATGACCGTGCAGACCGCGGTGCTCATCGAGACCTTGGTCGCCCTGGGCGCCGAGGTCCGCTGGGTCTCCTGCAACATCTTCTCGACCCAGGACCACGCGGCCGCGGCCATCGCCGTCGGCCCGAACGGCACCCCGGACGACCCCCAGGGCATCCCGGTCTTCGCCTGGAAGGGCGAGACCCTGGAGGAGTACTGGTGGTGCACGGAGCAGGCGCTGACCTGGCCGAACACCCCCACCGGCGGCCCGAACATGATCCTGGACGATGGTGGCGACGCCACCCTCCTGGTCCACAAGGGCGTCGAGTACGAGAAGGACGGCAAGGTCCCTGCCGAGGACACCGCCGAGTCGGACGAGCACCGCGTCATCCTGCAGCTCCTCAACCGCACCATCACCGAGGGCTCGCAGAAGTGGACCCAGGTCGCCTCGGAGATCCGCGGCGTGACGGAGGAGACCACGACGGGCGTCCACCGCCTGTACGAGATGCACCGTGACGGCACCCTCCTCTTCCCGGCGATCAACGTGAACGACGCCGTGACGAAGTCGAAGTTCGACAACAAGTACGGCTGCCGCCACTCCCTGATCGACGGCATCAACCGCGCCACGGACGTCCTGATCGGCGGCAAGACCGCCCTCGTCTGTGGTTACGGCGATGTCGGCAAGGGCTGTGCCGAGTCCCTGCGCGGCCAGGGCGCCCGGGTGATCATCACCGAGGTCGACCCCATCTGCGCGCTGCAGGCGGCGATGGACGGCTTCCAGGTCTCGACGCTCGACGAGGTCGTCGACAAGATCGACATCTTCGTCACGACGACCGGCAACAAGGACATCATCATGGCCTCGGACATGGCCAAGATGAAGCACCAGGCGATCGTCGGCAACATCGGCCACTTCGACAACGAGATCGACATGGCCGGCCTCGCGAAGATCCCCGGCATCGTCAAGGACGAGGTCAAGCCGCAGGTCCACACGTGGACGTTCCCCGACGGCAAGGTCCTCATCGTTCTCTCCGAGGGCCGCCTGCTGAACCTGGGCAACGCGACGGGCCACCCGTCCTTCGTGATGTCCAACTCCTTCGCGGACCAGACCCTGGCCCAGATCGAGCTGTTCACCAAGCAGGACGAGTACCCCACCGACGTCTACGTGCTCCCCAAGCACCTCGACGAGAAGGTCGCCCGCCTCCACCTGGACGCGCTCGGCGTGAAGCTCACGACGCTGCGCCCCGAGCAGGCCTCGTACATCGGCGTCGAGGTAGAGGGCCCGTACAAGCCCGACCACTACCGCTACTGACCGACCCGGCCACATGGGGCTTTCCGCCCCGGCCCACGCTCAACCGCAGGCCCTCGCCCACCAGAGCGGGGGCCTGCGCCCGTGGGGACGGGCGCGTGCGCGGGGCAGGATCCGGGGTGGGGCGCGAGGCGCGCCTGGCAATCCGCCCCGGCCCCCGCTCTGCGGACAGGAATCCGCCCCTGGCCTACAACCCACCACCGCCCCCGACAAGGACCGAGCCCCCATGCCCCGCGGCCACTACTCGCTTCACGACCCGCACGACCACACCCCCCTCGGTGAGGAACACTTCCACTGCGCCCCCGGCCCCTCCGGCTGGCGCTACGTCGCCCAGCGGAACGCCCCCTCAGGCAAGCCCACCGGCTCCGTCGACCTCGCCCTCGACGAACTCGGCCGCCCCATCCGCCTCGAACTCCACGCGGGGGACTGGCAGATCCGCGCGGCGGCGATCGACGGCGTCACCTGGGTCCGCACCGACCCGACCGGCACTCACGCCACGGAAGACAACGCCCCCGCCCACGCCATCACCGGCACTTCCCCCGCTTTCCTCATCGCGACCACACGCCTGCTGCGCCTCACCCCCGCCTCCTCCGCGACCCGCGTCCGCCTCGTCGCCTTCACCGACCCGGTCCTCGCCCCCCGCACCCTCGACCAGTCCTGGGCCCTGCTGAAAAGCGAAGCACACACCACTGACAACGGCCCGCTGATCGTGGACGAATACCAGGTCACAGCCCTGGACACCGGCGAGCAGCACGCCATCCACATCACCGGCGACGTCGTCCTCTCCGCCCCCGGCATCGAGCTCGAGAACCTCGAATCCCCGCCCTCGACGTTCGCTTGACCTCAGCCCACAGCCCTACGCGGGCGGTACGAATCCAGTGCCAGGGCCAGTACCAGGGCCGGGAGACGCGGCTTCCGCACTGTCCTGCCCCACGGGCGGCCGAGCCACATCACGAGGTTCCTGCGCGAGCCCGGGTCCAGCCGGACGGGCAGGGGAAGCCGGATAGGAAGCAGACCCCGGCGGCACCGCGTACCCCGAACCAGCCGCCCCTCCGCCCCCACTCCCGATGCCGCTCCCACTCCCACCGAACGCTCGCCGAGCATCCCGCGCCTGCCGCTCCTGCACGACCGCCGCCAGGTACGCCGCCGGAGGAACACCCTGCGGAGCCGGCGCCCCCGTACGCTCCGAGAGATCCCCGGCAAGCCGCTCCGCCATCGCCCAGCCGACCTGCGGATCCAGCTGCCCCATCCGCGTCAGGTACTGCCGGATCGCCAGCCACAGCGCTTCCGGCACCCCGGACAGATCGAGCTCGGAGAACCGCCCCGCAAGCCAAGGCGGCGGCGGAGGAATGAAAGCGGTCTGCCCGACAGGCACCCGCTCCCGCACGACGAGCGTCCCCGCGAACACATCCCCGAGGCGCCGCCCCCGCGCCGACACCAGCGAAGCGATGCACGCGACGACCCCGAACGTCATCAGAATCTCGACGACCCCCACCGCACCCCGCACCAACGCGTGCCGAAATCGAATCGGCCCCCCGTCGTCCCGCACCACCCGCAGCCCGCACGCCATCTTGCCGAGGGACCGCCCATGGCTGAGCGTCTCCACCGCGATCGGCCCACCGACCAGGATCAGTACGAAGCTGGCGACGGCCACCGCAGCAGCCGCCGCGTCGTCCAAGGAGGACGTAGAGGCCACGATCCCCACGGTCACCCCCAGGTAGACCGCCCACGCCACCGCCAAGTCGATCAGTACGGCGAGCCCCCGGCTCGGCAGCTTCGCCGGGCGCAACTCGAGCGCCACCGCCTCGCCCGTCACAAGCTCACTCACGCCAGCCGCCCTTCCCTGCCCTGCCCTCGGAACAGCCAGTCTGCCAAGCTGAGGCAGCATCGCGCCGCAGTACGAGGAGCAGCCACCTGATGGACCTCGACGTATTCGTGTCCGCCCACCGAACCGAGTGGGACCGACTCGACGCTCTGCTGCGCCGCCAGCGCCGCCTCAACGGAGCCGAGACCGACGAACTCGTCGCCCTCTACCAACGCACGGCCACCCACCTCTCGCTGATCCAGTCGAGCGCCCCGGACCCGCAACTCACCGGCCGCCTCACGCGCCTGGTGGCACGCGCGCGTAGTGCGGTGACAGGCACCCGCCGCGCTTCCTGGCGCGACGCGACGCACTTCCTGACCCACGGTTTCCCGGCAGCGGTCTACCGCTCCCGCCACTGGTGGGTCCCCACCGCCCTGCTCTCGACGGTCCTCGCGGCCATCATCGGCTGGTGGATCGCCACGCACCCCGAGGTCCAGTCCTCCATCGCGGCCCCTGGCGAACTGCGCGAGCTCACCCGCCCCGGCGGCGAGTACGAGACGTACTACTCGAGCCACCCAGCGGCTTCGTTCGCCGCCCAGGTGTGGACGAACAACGCCCAAGCAGCGGCGATGTGCCTGGTCCTGGGCGCCTTCCTCTGCTTCCCCGTCATCTGGATCCTCTTCCAGAACATGCTCAACCTGGGCGTGGGCATCGGCCTGATGTCCTCCGCCGACCGCCTCGACACCTTCCTGGGCCTGGTCCTCCCACACGGCCTTCTGGAACTGACCGCGGTCTTCGTAGCCGCCGGTACAGGCCTGCGCCTCGGCTGGACCCTCATCGATCCGGGCCCGCGCTCACGCCGAACGGCCCTCGCCGAGGAGGGCAGAGCAGCCCTCGGCATGGCCGTGGGCCTGGCTCTGATCCTGTTCATCTCCGGCGCCATCGAAGGCTTCGTCACCCCCTCCGGCCTGCCGACCTGGGCCCGCATCGGCATCGGGATCGCCGCTGAACTGGCCTTCCTCGCGTACGTCTATGTCCTGGGCGGCAGGGCTGCACGATCCGGCGCCACGGGCGACCTGGACCCCACAGAGCGCAGCGCAACGGTCCCCACTGCGGCGTGATGTGCATCGGGCCCTGCTGGCCTGCTAGTCTCCTCGACGCCCCAAGAAAACCGTTGACACGGCAGGACGGGGGAGGTAGATTCGAACAGTTGCCTAGAGCTGGACAAGTCCAGTGGCGGCAGTTAATATCTGCCTGCTTCTTGAATCTCATAACCCAGGAAGCCACTCCCGATAAATCAGAAACACCAAGCCGGTAAGACCGGCCGAAAACTTCTGATAAAGTCGGACTCGCCGGAAAGGGAAACGCGAAAGCCGAAAGGCCGGAGCGGAAACCTGAAAGGCACCGAGGAAAATCGGACACGAAAGAGTCTGATAGAGTCGGAAACGCAAGAACGAAACACAGCAAGACAAAATGTAACACCGAAGGGAAGCGCCCGGAGGAAAGCCCGAGAGGGTGAGTACAAAGGAAGCGTCCGTTCCTTGAGAACTCAACAGCGTGCCAAAAGTCAACGCCAG
>NZ_JBHTSF010000273.1:0-7421 GCF_042795295.1 Streptomyces sp. NPDC056486 | reverse complement strand
CGTCCCGGGGGCGGGGCCCGCGGGGCGCTCCTGACGGCGCGGGGTCCCGCCAGGGTGCCCCCCCGCCCCGGGGCGTGCCCGGCGCAGGGCCCCGTTCACGCCCCACCCCCCACTCAGCGACCCGATGAGGAAGCGTGCACATCACCTACCTGCTCGCCACCGGCAGCAACGCGATCTACGACGGAAAGTACAGCCAGCACGGGCGCTACCACACCTACGGCCAGCAAAGCTTCGTCCTCGACCTGATCAGGACCATGAGCAGAGCGGGCCACACCGTGCGGCTCACCGTCGACACTCTCTCCAGTTTCGCCCTGACCTCGACGTTCCGCGGCATGGACTCCGTCACCGTGACGGAGGAGATCGATCCGGCGGGCAAGACCGATCTGATCCTGGTCGACGAGGTGCCCGACGAGATGCTGATGCAATTCGACGAACACATACCGGCGTTCAGGATCGTCCACCACGCGGGTCGCCGCTCGTCCGACTACCTCGTCTCGCGCTGCGCGCGCTTCCTGTGCATGACGGAGAACGCGCTGTCACTGCAGGGGAAATACCTTCCCCCGGACTTGCCAGTCCTCGTCCACCAAGGCGTCGACCTGGAGCGTTTTCCCGCCGTCCTCGCCAAGAGCCACACGCGGCGACCGCGAGTCCTGCTCTACTGCCGGCTGGACTCCGGGCGCGAGGCCCTCCTCGGCCGGATCGTCGAGAACATCGACCGCGAGGAGTTCCTCGTGTACGTGGCGGGCGACGGCCCGGGCTTCTGGGACATGAGCGACCGCTTCGGCAGCGAGATCATCCTCATCAACCACGTGCCGTGCCAATCGATACCCAACCTGCTCGGGGAGATGGACGTGGTCATCTCTCTCGGGCGTGGTGCGATGGAAGCCATGGCAATGGGTATTCCGACCCTCTGCGCGGGCCACCACTACGCCGGCCCCATCACGGCGGACAACATGGCCTCCCTCATGCGGTACAACCTCACCGGCGCCGTCAGCGACCGCGACCCGTCCCTCGTCATGACGGACATCCGCCAGGCACTGGACAGCGACCGGCGGGACGTGCGGGCGCTGGCGGAGGAAGGTCTGTCGGCCGACGCCTTCATGGAGAGCGTGTCCGACCTGTACGCACAGGTCGCCGGATGACGGAGCCAACGGGCGGCACGGCGCACAGAACGGGCGATGCGACGCCGGACGGGACACCCGGCGTAAAGCCGGACAGGATGGCCGACACAACGCCAGGCCTTCTCGCGTCCCGCAATCCACGGCTCTACTACACCGGGTTGGTCGTCTCCCAGATCGGCACCAACACCTACCTCGTGGCACTGGGCTGGTTCACGTACCAACTCAGCCACGACGCACTCGTGCTCGGCGTCGTCACCGCGGCACCGATCTTCACGATGCTGCTGTTCAGCCAGGTGGGAGGAGTGGCTGCCGACCGCTTCTCGCCGCGCCGGGTGCTGCTGTGCACCCACTCCCTGCTCGCTCTCCTTGCCCTGCCGCTCGGCCTGTTGGCGTACAGCGGCTCGCTCGCGGTGTGGCACCTCGTGGTCAGCGCGCTCTGCGTCGGCAGCATCAACGCGATCGGTCTGCCGACGGAGCAGGTCTTCGTCTCGGAGATGGCGGGCGATGCTCTGCTCAGGCGGGCGGTCACGCTCAACAACGTCATCCTCAACCTGTCGTTGGTCGTGGGCTCATCCCTGGCCGGGCCGCTCTTGGGGGCGGTGGGCCTGGGCGGGGTGGTCCTGCTGAACGGGCTCTCCTACCTGACGATGCTCACAGCGCTCCTCCTGGTCCGCCCGGCGCAACTCCACGCCCGTCCCCGACGGGTGGGCGGGCGCCCCCGGGCGGTCGGCGCCTGGGGGTACGTGCGGCACAGCCCCGGCCTCACCCTCCTGCTGCTCGTCATCGGCACCGTCGGCCTCTTCGGCACGAGTCTCCCCTCGCTGCTGCTCCTGCTGACGGCCAGTGAACTCACGGAACAGGCCGGGGCGTACGGCATCCTGCTCGCCGTCATCTCCGTCGGCTCCCTCATCGGGGGCTGGCTGACCTGGCGCACCAACGTCGTGCTGGGCACGGTGCTTGTGAACAGCCTCCTGCTCGGGATCCTCGAACTCGCCACCGCAGCCATGCCGTCCCTGCTGACGCTCGGCATCGTGCTGCTCCCGGTCGGAGTGGTCTCCCTTGTCCTGCGGGCAGGTCTGCTCAGCCTGGCGCAGCTCCAGACGCTGCCGGAGTTCCGCGGCCGGGTGATGGCGATCTTCCAACTCGTCTACCGTGCGGGCTGGTTCCTCGGCACCCTGGCCGCGAGCTGGGCGGCGCAGACATGGGGCCCCCGTGCGGCGATCGCGTTGGGCGGGGCGGCGGTGACGTTGGTCGTCGCGGCGATCGTCCTGGTGATGACGGCGTCCCGCGCGATGTCGGTGTCGCTGATCACACGGCGCGTTCCCCTCGTCAGCATCGCCCTCGCACCGGAGCCCGAGGGCCGCCACCGGCGCCCTCCACGCCACATGGCCGCGGATGCCTGAGGACGGCGCGGGCGAATTCGAGGGGTCGTTGCAACGCCGTGGTTGGTTGATCACGCCGCGAGCATTTTAGACAAGCGCTCGGCTGGGGTTTCCCAGTCGAGTGTCTTGCGTGGGCGGCTGAACAGCTTCCCGTACTTGAGCGCACGGCCTGTTAACTGCCGTACGTGCAGGTGGCCTTCGGCTGAGCATGTGCTCCGACCACGGGAGTCGGCCGATGGCCTCAACCGGCCCAGCGTCCCGTCAGGAAGGTGAGGGTGACGACCGTCGTCAGCGGGGCGCCCAGGCACAGGCAGATCGTGGTGAACCGCGGGCGGCGCAGGCTCCAGTCGGCCAGGACGATCCACAGCGGCCACCACACGAGGGTGGCGCGGGGGATGGACATGTACCAGTACGAGGTGCCCAGAGCCCAGAGGTTGAGGGCGAGGTAGAGGGCTTCGGGCCAGCGGCGGCGCCGGATCAGTAGGGCGAGGAGGAGCAGTCCTACGGCCATGGCGAGGAGTTCGGCCTGGAACATACCGGCGTACCCGGTGGTCTGGATGTGGGAGAAGGCGACGTCCCAGGTGCGGGACCACGCCTCCCACGGGGTGTGGAAGACGCGGTGCCAGCCGCGTTCCTGTGCGTGCTGCCAGGCCATCCAGTCACCGGTGTGCGCGTGCAGATACCAGCTGTAGAGGGCGGCCGGGAGCGCGGGCAGAGCCAGCCACGGCAACGAGCGCCAGTGCCGGTGGGTGCGGGAGGTCAGCAGGAAGTGCAGGGCGATGGCCGCGGCCAGGAAGAGCCCGGTGACCCGGACGGTGCTCGCCAGGGCCGCCAAGATGGCGGCGAGCGCCCAGTTGTGCCGCTGGGCCGCGAGCCAGGCGGGCAGCGCGAGGGCGAGGAAGAGGGCCTCGGTGTAGCCGACGGCCAGGAACACGGCGCACGGCGAGAGCAGCAGGAACAGGGTGGCGCGTCGGCCTGCGGACGGGTGCCCCGAGTGGAGGCGGGCGATCCGGGCAAGGGCGAGGACAGCGACGGCCCCTGCGGCGAAGGAGATCAGCAGCCCGGCCACGGTCCAGTGCGGCACCACGAGGTGGACGGCGCGCAGCAGGAGCGGAAAGCCGGGGAAGAAGGCCTCCCGGTTGTCCCAGTCGCTGAGTCCGGGCCCGGCGCCGCCGGGGAAGTAGCCGTCGCGCGCGATGTTCACGTAGTGGGCCCAGTCCCAGTGCTCGAAGGGAGCGAGGACGCTGTCCGGGTAGCGGGTGTCCGGCTTGGCGGGGTAGAGCCAGCGGGCACAGTAGGCGGTGATCCAGACGGCCAGGCGCGTCAGCAGGTACAGCCACAGCACTTCACGGTCGGCGGGCGAGAGGCGCAGGGTGGCGCGGTCGGCGGGCAGGGGCAGCCGGGGCTGCTCCGGTGGCTTGTTGCCGGGCTGTACGGGGACTGTCGGGCGCTCGGAGGGCCGCGTGACCGAAGAGGATATGAAAGGTGACATAAAGGGCTCTTCCGGGTGGGTGCGGGCATGCGGCATCGCCCGGTGGGGCCCGCCGGGTCACGGGGTGTCGGAACAGGGGTGTTCAGGGGCGTGAGGGGTGGTCGGTCAGTCGCAGAACCAGGCGTACGGCGCTCGGCGGCTCAGCGCGCGGGCGGGCCCGAGCTGGCGCTGTTGGACGGCGGAGGGCTCGATTCCGTTGACGACATGGAGGTGGGCGGCGGGGCGGTGTCCCCCGGGGACGGCGCGGGCCGGGACGGCGCGTTCGCTGGAGGGACCGGCGCCGGATCACCCGGCAGCAGCGTGGCCGCCGCCGCTCCACCGCCCCCCAGGACCAGGCACGCGGCAAGCGCGAACGCGGCGCGCCGGCGGCGCTGCGTCTTCCTGCCGCGCTCGGCGATCCGCGCGAAGGGCGGCGGCCCCGCCTGGGCCTGGCCGCGGTCGGCGGCCTGATGGAACAGCGAGCGCAACGGGTCGTGCGGCTCAGGCATCGAAAGCCTCCTCCTCGACGCGCAGGTCCTTGAGGCGGTGGGCGAGTGCGGCTCGCCCACGGAACAGATGTGTCTTGACGGTGCCGCTGGACAGGCCGGTCTCACCGGCGATCTGATCGACGCTCAGATCGCACAGGTAGTGCAAGGTCATCGTGCGGCGCTGCTGGGCGGGCAGGGTGCGCAGCGCGTCGACGAGCACCACCGCCTCGGGACCGGGGCCCTCGGTGTCCGGCGGTGCGCCGCTGCGCTGCCAGGCATCCGCCGTACGCCGCCCGAAACGCCAGCGGCTCACCGCGAGACGCCAGGCGGTGGTGCGGATCCACGCTTCGGGCTGTCCGTCGCGTTCGAGCCGGCGCCGATGCCGCCAGCCTCGTACGAACGCCTCCTGCACGACGTCCTGCGCCTCGTGCAGGTCGCCGAGCATGACGTACAGCTGCCCCGTGAGACGCGTGACCGTCTGCGCATAGAACTTTTCGAACTCCTCGACGGTCAACGGCACTCCTGGATCTCTTTCGCTTCAGTAGGCATACGCCTGCCGGGGCCGATCCGGTTTACATCGGCGCAGAGATGGAGGAGTGATCGTCGTCACGTGCGACGACACCCGCGGAACAGCACTCATGGAGCAGCGCCCGCGGAGGAGCACCCGCAGAACAATGTCTTTGGACATACCTATATGCAGAGAGGTACTCTCCGGTCATGCCCGATTCCAGCGCATCCGCCCAGGACCTCGACCGTGTGGCCTCCGAGCTCGCGGCGAGCCTGCCCGCGCTGAACCGGGCCCTCGACCGGCACGTCGGCCGGGACTTCGCGCACCCCAAGCCTCCGGAGGCCCAGCTCGCGCTCCTTCGCCTCGTGGCGCAGGAGGAAGGCCCCACCGTCCGTGAGGCCGCCGACGCGCTTCTGATGCGGCCGAACAACGTCAGCGCTCTGGTCTCCCAGCTCACCGAGCAGGGCCTCATCGAGCGCAGGCAGGACGCGGACGACAAGCGGATCGCGCATCTGCATCTGACCTCCCGCGCCCGGCGTGAGCTGGCCGAGGTCCGGCGCCTCGAGGGTGAACACCTCGCGCGCGCCCTGCAGTTCCTCACGCAGGGCGAGCGCGACGCGCTCGGCTCGGCCGTCGGCGCCCTTGCCTCGCTGACGCGGCAGCTGCACGTAGCGCCTCCGGCGGAATAGTCCCGGCTCACCCCGTCGAGGGGACCGCCCTGCCCGCACGGGGGCGCTTCCGACCGTGCGCACGGCTCTCCGCACGTCCCGGCCCACCGCTGCTCTGACGCCGGCCGTGCGCTTCCCCCTTTTCGTCACTCTCTCGACAGACAAGGCACCTTCATGCCGTCCACCACCGTGGATTCTTCTCCCCTGCCCGCACACTCCCCGCCGGAGGCGCAGGCACCCACAGGCAGGCGCGCCAATCCCTGGCTGACGCTCATCGCTGTCGCGTTCGGCCTCTTCATGGTCCAGCTCGACGCCTCCGTCGTCGCCATCGCCAACCCGGAGATCGGTCGCGCCCTGAAGGCGTCAACCGCGGACCTCCAGTGGGTCACCAACGCCTATCTGCTCGCCCTGGCCGCCTCCCTCATCCTGGGCGGCAAGCTCGGTGACCGCTTCGGGCGCCGCACCTTCTACATCGTCGGCGTCATCGGATTCACGCTCGCCTCGGTCGCCATCGGCCTGTCCGGGTCGGTCGTGGGCGTCATCGCCTTCCGGGCGGTGCAGGGGTTCTTCGGCGGCCTGCTGATGCCCAACACTCTGGGCCTGCTGCGCACCGCCTTCCCGCCGCGCAAATTCGGTATGGCGGTGGGTATTTGGGCCATGGTCTCGGCGGTGTCGACGGCCCTCGGGCCGATCGTCGGCGGACTGCTCCTGGAGAGCGTCTCCTGGGAGTCCGTCTTCTACATCAACGCCCCCATCGGCGTGATCGCCCTGCTGGTCAGCGCCGCCGTACTGCCACAGAGCAAGAGCGAGAGCGCCGCCGAGCCGCAGCGCTTCGACGTCCTCGGGGTCGTCCTGCTCGCCGTCGCGCTGCTGTGCGTGGTCTTCGGCGTCGTCAAGGGAGAGACCTGGGGCTGGGCCTCGGCGGGCACCCTGGGGTCCGTCGGTGTCGGTCTGCTGCTCCTCGGCGTCTTCGGCTGGTACGAGACCCGCGTGGCGCATCCGCTGCTTCCGATGCGGCTCTTCCGCAGCCGGGCACTGACCACCGGCGCCGTCATCACCGCGCTGAACTTCTTCGTCATGCTCGGCGTGATCTTCTTCGTGATGCTGTACCTGCAGAATGTGCGCGGCTTCTCCCCGGTCGAGGCCGGTGTGCGCACCCTGCCGCTCAGCCTCGCCTCCCTGGTGGCATCCCCGCTGGGCGCGGCGCTCACCGCACGCTTCGGGCCGCGCCTGACGATGCCGCTCGGCATGCTGCTCCAGGCCGCCGCCGCGTTCGGCATGCTCACCTGGGACACCGACTCGTCGTACGCCACGATGTGGCCGCCTTTCGTCGCGCTCGGCCTCGGCGTCGGCATGGTCCTTGCCGCGTCCTCCGACGCCATCGTCGGTCAGGCTCCCGTCAAGGACGCGGGCGTGGCCGGTGGGCTGCAGGCCACCGCCCTGCAGATCGGCGGCGCGCTCGGCACCTCCGTCCTCGTCTCGCTCATCAGCAGCCGGGTCGGTTCGACGCTGACCGGGGAGCTGACCGGCGCGGGGGTCCCTGAGCCTCTTGCGGTCGGGCTCCACGATGCCGAGGACGCGGTGGCGATGGGCGCGGCCCCGGTCTCGCCCGACATGTCCGCGGGGGTGAAGGCGGCGGTCGTGGACGGCAGCGGCCAGGCGTTCATGAACGGTGTGCACACGGCCGTGACCGTGACCGGGGTGCTCTGCCTGCTCGGCGCCGTCGGTGCGGCGGCGGGTCTGCGGCGCACCTCGGCCGCGCGGCACTAGGAAGCGCGTGCAG
>NZ_JBHTSF010000272.1:0-7549 GCF_042795295.1 Streptomyces sp. NPDC056486 | reverse complement strand
GTGCGGGGCCCGCCGACGTATAAGGAAGTGCTACTCCTGCTTCTTGCGACGCGTGCCGAAGACGATCTCGTCCCAGCTCGGCACTGCCGCGCGCCGCCCGGGCCGGACGCCGTCGGCCTCCGCCTGGCGGTCGGTGGTGCCGACGAGCCGGTCGCGGTGGCTGGCCACCGAGCGCGGCATCAGGACGTCCGCGTACGCCGCACCCGCCCCGGCCGCCGCGGGCGGCTCCTCGGCCTCCGGGTCCTGCTCGGCCTCCTCGGCGGGCGGGAGATCCGTGGGCGGGAGCGCGGGGCGCTCCGGCACGATCATGTCGCCGCGGAAGCTCGGCACCGCCTCAAGGAGGCTGGTGAGCGAGTCACGCTCCGCCTCGGACACGGACGCGGTCGCGCCGGTGGCCACGCCTTCTTCCAGTGGCTCCGGGGGCTGCGGCGCGCTCGGGCGCTCCAACTGCCGGTCCAGGGCACGGTCGAGCGGCCGGTCGAGCGAGGGCCTGTCCCGGGGCAGCCGGGCGATGCGCGGCACGAACGGGAAGCTCGGCTCGGGCGCGGCGAGGTCGTCCGTCTCGCCGATCAGCGAGCGTGCCTCGTCGTCCACTGCCTGTACGAGCCGCCGTGGCGGGTCGTACGTCCAGCTCGCGGAGTGCGGTTCGGTCGCGACGCGGTAGACGAGCAGGACCTCCCAGGTGCCGTCGTCGCGGCGCCAGGAGTCCCACTGGATGGATTCCTTGTCGGCGCCGCGCAGGAGCAGCCGCTCCGACACGGCCTCGCCGAGCTGGGGTCCGGTGTTCTCGCCGGGACGGCGCACGGGGGTCTTCCGGGCCCGCTCGGCCATGAAGGCGCGCTCGGCGAGCACGGGTCCTTCGAAGCGGCGGACGCGATCGACGGGGATTCCGGCGAGTGAGGCGACTTCCTCCGCGCTCGCACCGGCACGTATCCGTGCCTGGATGTCGCGGGGGCGGAGGTGGCTCTCCACCTCGATCTCGATCTGGCCGAGGCGCGGACGGTCGCCGCGCACCGCGGCGCGCAGTCGCTCGTCGATCGGAAGTGTGTACTCCGTGCTGTCCGCAGCTTTGAGCACCAGCCGTGTGCCGTCGTTGCTGACGGCCACGACACGCAGTTCGGGCATGGGGACCTCCCGGGTGGTGCCTGCCGACGTCACGTGCGTCGCTGCTTCCGCTAGTCGAGTGTGGCCTGCCCGGGTGCAGCCTGCCACAACCTTGCCGAGTTGCCCGGCGTGTCGGGCATGGGCCCTAGGTCGCCGTTATGGCACGGTTACCTTTTCGCAACTCTCAGTGACCAACTCGGTCACCCTGTGCAGCGAGCCCCCTCCCGGCAGGTCCTGGAAGGCCCCGGGCACCCAGGTGGGAGACCGGACCCAGGGCTCGCAACAGTACTCCATTCGGGCCACGCGGGTGGTCCGCCGCGCCGCCGAACTTCTCGCAGGGGGCGGGAGTTGACGCACCGGGATACCCGGGCAGGGTGGTACATGAGTGGCACACTTCACGGAATCTCCAGAAACGGAACTAACCACTTCACCCATACGTCCCTTTCTCGTGTAGTCAGTCGAGAAAGGCAGGTAAGGGTCGGAGATGCGTGAAAAGCCGGATTCCGGCGAGGAATCCACGGGCCAGGAAGAGCCGACGGAGAAGCGGCGCCTCGATCTGAGTCTGCCGCAGGTCGCGGGGAGCGCCGTGGCCGCCGTCGTGGGGGCGAAGCTCGCCGCCAGCTTCGGCGTCTACGGAACGATCCTCGGCGCCGGCCTGGTGAGTGTGGTCGCGACCTGTGGGGGCACGCTCTTCCAGCACTTCTTCCGGCGTACGGGCGAGCAGATACGTGACGTCGCGGTGCAGGCCAAGCCGAGGGGGTATCAGGTCCCGCTGACCGACGGCTCGGGTGCGCCGGTGGCCGAGACGTTCAGGGCACAGGCGTACACGGGAGCCACGGCGCATGCCGGGGCGGGACCCGTGACGACGACCTGGGGGAGGACGGTCGACGCCGACGCCACTTCGGTGCCGCCCGTCGTGGGCGATCCGGACCGTACGACCGTGGTGCCCGTCGTCGGAGATGCCGACCGTACGAGTGTGCTGCCCGAGGCCGGTGACGCCGACCGCACCACGGTGCTGCGAGTGGCGGACGCCGACGCCGACAGGACCCAGCTCCTCGGATCGGTCGACGCCACGCAGCTGATGCCGCGGGACGACTCGACGCGCGTCCTGCGTCAGACGGCTCCCGCCGCGCCGGCCGAGCCGCCGCTCCCCTCGGACGAGTTCACCGGCGGCACCACGCATCGCACCCAGGTCCGCAGCTGGAAGCGGCCGTTGATCGCGGCCGCGGTCGTCTTCGGTGTGACCATGGCCGGGATCACGACGTACGAGATCGTCTCCGGCGAGGACTTCAGCGGGGGCAACGGCACCACGATCAGCAACAGCTTCACGGGCAGGAACAGCTCTCCGAAGCAGCCCTCCACGCCGTCGACCGACCCCTCCGTACAGCCGTCCGACGGCTCCTCCACGGGTACGGGCGACGGATCGCAGCAGGACGACGACACCTCGCAGGACCCGGGCGGGGCGAACTCGCAGTCCCCGGACACCGGTGGCGACTCGGGCTCCGGTTCGAAGGACGACCCTGACAAGGGTTCGGACTCAGGCGACGACTCCAAGACGGACCCGACGCCCACACCCACGCCCACCCCGACACCGACTCCGACACCGACTCCGTCGAGCGGCACCGGAAGCGGAAGCGGCGACGACGCGCAGCGCGATGCGACCCCCAACCCGTAGGCGGCCGCTCAGTCGCCCAGGACGCGGCGCAAGTAGTCGTTGCCGAACCGGCGGTCAGGGTCCAGGCGGTCGCGCAGGGCCGTGAACTCGGCGAAGCGCGGATAGGCCTGCGAGAAGTAGCCGGCGTCGCGGGTGTGGATCTTGCCCCAGTGGGGCCGGCCCTCGTGCGCGGTGAAGATCCGCTCGGCGGCGGTGAAGTACGCCTGGTAGGGCGTGCCCCGGTACATGTGGACGGCGATGTACGCGCTCTCCCGGCCCGAGGCCGTGGAGAGCGCGATGTCGTCCGCGGGAGCCGTACGGACCTCTACGGGGAAGCTGATCCGCAGGTTCGAGCGCTCCACCATCGTCTTCAGCTCGCGCAGCGTCTCGACGAGGGCCGCCCGCGGGACGGCGTACTCCATCTCCATGAAGCGCACGCGGCGCGGACTTGTGAAGACCTTGTAGGGGATGTCCGTGTAGGTGCGGGCGGAGAGCGCCTTGCTGGAGATCTTGGCGATGCCCGGGACGGTCGCGGGGACGGCCCTGCCGAGCGAGTTGACCACCTGGAAGAGACCGTTGGAGAGAATCTCGTCCTCTACGAAGGCGCTGACTTTGCCGGGCGGAGCGGCGGGACCCAGGCTGCGGTTGTTGCGCTTGGTGTTGCAGCTGCCGGTGTGCGGGAACCAGTAGAACTCGAAGTGCTCGTTCTCGGCGTGGAGCGCGTCGAACTCGCTGGTGACCTTGTCGAAGGTCATCGGCTCCTCACGGGCGGTGAGGAAGAAGACGGGCTCCACGGCGAAGGTGATCGCGCTGATCACGCCGAGCGCTCCGAGGCCGAGCCGGGCCGCCGCGAAGACCTCGGCATTCTCCTTCTCGGAGCAGGTGAGGACCGTGCCGTCCGCGGTGACGAGCTCAAGTGCCGTGATCTGTGCGGAGATCGACGCCGAATCGCGGCCCGTGCCGTGCGTCCCGGTGCTGATCGCGCCGGAGACCGTCTGCTCCATGATGTCGCCCATGTTCGTGAGCGACAGGCCTTCGCGGGCGAGCACCGCGTTCAGGCGCTTCAGCGGAGTGCCCGCTTCCACGGTGACGGTGCCGGCCTCGCGGTCGATCCTGCGGATGCCGGTGAGGAGTTCGGGGCGTATGAGGAGGCCGTCGGTCGCCGCGGTCGCCGTGAAGGAGTGTCCTGTGCCGACCGGCTTCACCCTGAGACCGTCGTCCTTGGCCTGACGCAGCGCGGCACAGAGCTCGTCGACCGACGCGGGGGTGACCTCCCTGGCCGGACGTGCGGTGACGTTGCCCGCCCAGTTACGCCACGTTGCTCTGCTCTTCGCGCTGCCCGTGCCCGTTGCCGTGCTCATGGGTCCCTCCCCGTTGCGAAACCGGCTTCTTCAGTCGGCGATACCCAAGGAATCCGACCGTCACCGCGACGGCCCCGGACAGCCCGGGTACCGCGTACCCGGCGTCCGAACCGGCCGCGTCGATGACCCAGCCGGCCGCGGAGGAGCCGAGCGCGACGCCGACCATGAGTCCGGTGCTCACCCAGGTCATGCCCTCGGTCAGCTTCGCGCGTGGTACGTGCAGTTCGACGAGGGCCATCGTCGTGATCATGGTCGGCGCTATGGAGAGGCCCGCGATGAACAACGCCACGGCCAGAAACGGAAGATTCCCGACCAGTTGAAGCGGGATCATACTCACGGCCATCGCGCAGACACCCAGCAGCCACCTCGGTGCGGGGGCACCCTTGAAGCGCAGGAGTCCGAAGGC
This sequence comes from Streptomyces sp. NPDC056486, assembly GCF_042795295.1. NCBI lineage: Bacteria > Bacillati > Actinomycetota > Actinomycetes > Kitasatosporales > Streptomycetaceae > Streptomyces > Streptomyces sp. NPDC056486. The sequence continues at coordinate 3,024 of NZ_JBHTSF010000272.1, read as the reverse complement.
GGCTCCGGCCACGCAGGAGCCGAGCGCGTACACCGCGAGCACCAGGCTCGCCGCCGCCTTGTGCCCCTGATCCTCGGCGTACGCTACGGTCACCACGTCGATGGACCCGAAGATGGCGCCCGTCGCCGCGAAGGTCGCGACCAGGACCTGGAGCCCTCCGGAGCGCAACGCCGAGCCCTTGGTGTGGTGTTCACGCCCCTGCGGCACGGGCTCGGTGGCCCGCTGGGACGTCAGCCAGAAGACGCCCACCGCGAGGAAGACCCCGGCCATGAGCGGCCCGGCCTCGGGGAACCACGCGGTGGAGAGCCCGATGGAGATGATCGGCCCGAAGATGAAGCAGATCTCGTCCACCACGGACTCGAAGGAGTACGCGGTGTGCAGCTGGGGAGTGCCCCGGTAGAGGACGGCCCAGCGCGACCTGATCATCGATCCCACGCTCGGCACGCAGCCGACGAGGGCGGCGAAGACGAAGAGCGTGAAGTCCGGGAGTTCGTACTTCGCGCAGAGCAGGAGCCCGGTGACCGCGGCCAGCGAGGCCAGGGTCGCGGGCCGAAGCACCCGGCGCTGGCCGTACCGGTCGACCAGACGCGAGATCTGCGGGCCGATCGCGGCGGCGGAGAGCGCGACGGTCGCGGAGAGCGCGCCCGCGAGTCCGTACCGCCCAGTGAGCTGGGACACCATCGTCACGATGCCGATGCCCATCATCGACAGCGGCATCCGTCCGAGGAAGCCCGCCGTCGAGAACTTCTTGGTGCCGGGGGCGGCGAAGATGGCGCGGTAGGGGCTGGGCACGTGGACTCCGCTGAGGCGCCGGGGCGGCTCCGCGAGGAAGGGCTCCCGTAAGGCGTGAAGATGGCCTATACAGCTTACGGCTGCGACACGGCCGAACGCACCGCGTTTTCCGGCTGTCAGTGACGGGTGGCAGGATCGGATGTATGTCCGATGCGCTTGATGCCTCTCCCTATGACGCCCTGCTGCTGCTCTCGTTCGGCGGCCCCGAAGGCCCCGACGACGTCGTCCCGTTCCTGGAGAACGTGACGCGGGGCCGCGGCATCCCCAAGGAGCGGCTCAAGGAGGTGGGGCAGCATTACTTCCTGTTCGGCGGGATCAGCCCGATCAACGACCAGAACCGCGCCCTGCTCGACGCCCTGCGCAAGGACTTCGCGGAGCACGGACTCGACCTGCCGGTCTACTGGGGCAATCGCAACTGGGCGCCCTATCTGACCGACACCCTGCGCGAGCTCGTCCAGGACGGCCACCGCCGGGTGCTCGTCCTCGCGACCAGCGCGTACGCCTCGTACTCGGGCTGTCGCCAGTACCGCGAGAACCTGGCGGAATCCCTCGCCGTGCTCGCGTCGGAGGGCCTCGACGTGCCGCGCGTCGACAAGCTGCGGCACTACTTCAACCACCCCGGCTTCGTCCGCCCCATGATCGACGGGGTTCTGAAGTCTCTGGCCGACCTCCCCGGTGACGTACGCGAAGGGGCGCACCTCGCCTTCACGACGCACTCCATCCCGACGGCGGCCGCCGACTCGTCGGGGCGCGTCGAGGACCACGGGGACGGCGGCGCGTACGTCAAGGAGCACCTGGACGTGGCCCGGCTCATCGCGGACGCGGTGCGCGACGAGACCGGCGTCGAGCACCCCTGGCAGCTCGTCTACCAGTCGCGCAGCGGCGCCCCCAGCACCCCGTGGCTCGAGCCGGACATCTGTGACCACCTGGAGGAGCGGCACGCGGCGGGCGTGCCCGCGGTGGTGATGGCCCCGATCGGCTTCGTATCGGACCACATGGAGGTGCTGTACGACCTCGACACCGAGGCCGAGGCGAAGGCCGCGGCCCTCGGCCTGCCGGTCCGCCGCTCGGCCACGGTGGGCGCCGACCCGCGGTTCGCCGCCGCGGTGCGGGATCTGGTCCTTGAGCGGGCCGCCACGGAGAGCGGGCGCGACGTCGCGCCCTGCGCCCTGGGCGCGCTCGGCGCGAGCCACGACCTGTGCCCGGTGGGCTGCTGCCCGTCGCGCGTCCCGAAGCCCGCGGCGGCGGGCGCCGACAGTCCGTACGCGTAACTCACCCACCTCGTAGGGCCTCGTCAGGCACAAGGAGCACCGTGAACGACCCCGCAGACCAGCAGCTGAAGGCCGAACTCCTCGGCGTCGCCCTGGAGACCGCGCACCGCGCCGGAGCCTTCCTGCGCGACGGGCGACCTGACGACCTGGGCGTGGCCGCCACGAAGACCAGTGCGGTCGATGTCGTCACCGAGATGGACATCGCGTCCGAGAAGCTGATCACCGACTTCTTCGCCGAGCGCAGGCCGGACGACGGCGTGCTCGGCGAGGAGGGCGCGAGCTCCGAGGGCAGCAGTGGCATCCAGTGGGTGATCGACCCGATCGACGGCACCGTCAACTACCTCTACGGACGCCCCGATTGGTCCGTGTCCATCGCGGCCCGCAGGGACGGCGAGACGCTCGTCGGCGTGGTGCACGCCCCGATGCGCGGCGAGACCTACCGCGCGGTCCTCGGAGGGGGCGCGTTCGTCAACGACGAGCCCGCGCACACCCGCCCCGCGCCCCCGTTCGACCGGGCCCTCGTCGGCACCGGCTTCGGGTACGTCGCCGAGCGCCGCGCCCGCCAGGCCGATGTGGCCCGGCAGCTGATCCCGCTGGTCCGGGACATCCGCCGGGGCGGCTCGGCGGCGATCGACCTGTGCGACGTCGCGCTGGGCCGTCTGGACGCGTACTACGAGCGCGGCCTCAACCCGTGGGACTTCGCGGCGGGGGACCTCGTCGCGCGGGAGGCGGGCGCGCTGACCGGCGGACGCCCCGGTCGGGCCCCTTCGGGCGAGCTGACCATCGCGGCCCCGCCCGGCCTCTTCGAGGACCTGCAGGGCCGTCTGGAGGAGCTCGGCGCCTGGCACGACTGACCGGGCGTACGGATCCGTACGCAGAGCGCCCAGAGCACGCAGAAGGGCCCCCGCAAAACGTCCACCGCTTCCGCGGGCCCTCAGCGGACCAAAGGTTCAAGCGGGCA
>NZ_JBHTSF010000271.1:0-7579 GCF_042795295.1 Streptomyces sp. NPDC056486 | reverse complement strand
GCGCTCTCCCAGTGGGAGAGCGCCGGGCTTCGTGCGTTGGGAGCTGAGCGCGGGATGTTAGATGGCTGGCGCGCGCAGGAGGCGCTCCTGGGTGGCCTCGGGCAGCACCCTGCGCAGGACCGGTGCGGTCGAGCTGAGGGCGGTGGCGAAGGCGGCCACGAGATCGTGCGGGACGCTGGCCCCGAAGGAGACCGCCCACAGGCAGGGGGCGCCGAGTGCGGGCTCGGCCCATGCCTGCCATCCGGACGGTCCCGCCTCGTCGGCCTCGGTGGTCAGGGCGCGCGGGTCGGCGTCCTGGATGAGGGGCGGTACCTCGCCGAGGCTGATGTGCGAGGTGAACGTGGGGTCCGTCGCCGCCGCGTGGGGCTGGTCGATGTCGCGGAGCCAGCCGTGGGCGGCGACGGCATCAAGGACGAGCTCGGGGCCGGCGAGCGGGATGGCGGGCTGGTCGCGGGCGTCGAGCGCGACCAGGAAGTCGGCCACGGCCTCGCCGGGGACGTCGGGGGTGAAGTAGGCCGACCACGAGGCGAGCGGGCTGCTCGTTTCGGCGCGGGCGGAGATCTGCCAGGCGATCGGCAGGTCTCCCAGGTGGAACGGCTCGTCCGCCAGGCTCCACTGCGCCCAGCGGAGGGTGTCGGGGCTGATGTGCAGGACGGTGCTGCGTAGGACCTGGCGGTCCTCCGGTGCCTCGTCCGGCTCGTGCCGTCCGCGGACGATCGTCAGGCTCGTCCAGCCCAGACCGGAGAACGTGTCGGCGACGGCGTCGTAGAGGCGCCCGTCGTCTCCGGCCAGATGCCGGGGGCCGACCCAGAACGCGGGCTGGCCGCCACGCGGGGTCGACGGGTCGAGCGGGAAGTCGGGGTACAGGGGCGCCTCCAAGGGCTCGGTGCGGTTCTACTTGCCGCCGGCACGGCGGCGGGGGCGGCGCGGGGGTGCCTGGACGGGGCCCTGCCACGTCAGGGCGACGGCGACCTCGGGCGGCAGATGGCCCAGCTGTGCGTCCTCGTCCCGCCCTTCGGCGAGGTAGACGACGGTCCGGCCGGTCTCGTCCACCGACTGCACGACCTGCGCCAGGCGGTGTGCCATCGGGAAGAACGGGTTCATGGCCTGGCGGACGGGAGCACTCCGGTCGCAACCGGACAGCAGGTCGATGAGATCGCCGACGGTCATCTCCGGGGACGTCACGAACAGCCTCCTGGGGTGAGGGAAAACGGGGAGCGAAGGAACGGACCAGCCGCTGACAGCAGGCCGACCCTCCGAGTGAGAGCTACCGGCGGTGGCGGTCAGCACGGTCATACGCGACGTGAGGTCTCCAGCACGCGCGCCACGGCGGCGGCGACAACATCGGCCGGCGTCTCGGTGTCGAACGACAGGCGGTAGCCGGGCATCTTGGCCGTGCCGGTGACGGCGATCGTCCATCCCTCGCCATCCGTGCCGGGTCGGCCGTTCGGGAACCAGCCAAGGTAGAAACGACCGTCCTTCGAGCTGACGTGCACGTCCGCGCGGTCGTCCACGATCAGGTGGAAGTCGTCCGCGGAGAACTGGTCGGTCACGAGCGTGGGCTGCCCGGGGCCGAGCTGCCATTCGCGCAGCCGCAGAGCTTCGATGGTGGTGGAGAAACCAGGGCCGATGGCCGCTACGGTCACGGGCAATCACCTCTCTGACCTGGCGTTTCCTGCAAGGTCGTCTACGTTGACATGCCCTCGACCGCGTTGGCCAGTCTTTCCGTGGTCTTTCCTGTCTGCCCCCGGCGAACTGTTGTCCTGTGCCATCCAATCGAGGCGTTTGACAACGAACCCAGTCGTTTCGGCTTCTCTGACATTGAATCTAGTCGGGGCTGGTCTGCCGCCCCAGCGGATTCCCGAGTGACGCGGGGCAGGCATCACCATCGCTCCATCTCCGCGAGGCCGCCCTGCTCCCCGAACGCGTGTACCCGACAGATAACCTCCTCGGACCGTCGGTGGCGAGCGGGGAGGCGGTCCGCCACCGTTGCCCAACGACTCGGTTGCCCGGCCGTTGGGCCGCGCGGATCGCCAGGACAGCCCCCGAGAGGAAGGACGAGATGCCGGACGAACCGGAGAGCACCGGGCCGGAGAGCTCCAAGATGGTCAACTCTGGGCCGGAGACCCCCGAGGTGGATGGGCCCCTACGGCAGGCCCCCGCCCCCCGGCCTTCCGCGCCGGAGCGCCCGGGCCGGATGCGCCGGTTGTCCCGTAGCCGGAGTGGCATCGCTGTCATCGGCGGGCTCGTCGGGGCGCTGCTGGGGTCAGGCGTCATGGCGTGGCGCTCTGACGAACTGCCCTTCGTGGCGCGGGACGTGTGCTGGGGTTCGCTCTCGCCCGATGTCGAGCACGCGCTGTTCTCGGACACGGACGTCCGCAGCCGTGAGCTGCCGCTGCGCCGGGCCACAGAGGACGACCTGCACACGGAGTGCAGCATGCAGGGGTTCGGGGCCGACGAGCTGCAGTCTGAGGTCACAGCGTCGGTGCGGACGCTGGGCGAGTTGCGGGGCGCGCAGGCATGGAGCTGGACCGAGGAGTACCTCTCCTCCCGTATGACGCCGCTCGGCGAGGGGATCACCGGCATGGCTTCCTCCACCCGGGCCTGGGTAGCGCTCCCCGCGAGCTGTGAGGAACGCTCGTACGAGCCGGGCGAGAAGCCGCCGTTGCGGGTGGTCACCCTCGCCTCGGAAGCGGCTGCCCCCGAGGGCCAGAACGTGGTCGACGCGCGGCGGGGCCTCGACGCGATGTCCCGCGCGGTCGTGCGGTTGGCCAACGGGGTCATGGAACGATATGGCTGCGACGGCCCGTACTCCGACCCGCCGACGCTCCGCCGCGCCCCGGAGGGCAACGAGCTGCCGGACGTCGACGCCGACCGGCTCTGCGGGATCCAGGGCGTGCGACTGCCCAGGTGGGCTGAGGGGCCCGAGGCGGAGGTCGTAGGCACCACGCCGGGCACGAAGCCAGGCGCGTCCTCTACGGACGGAATCTGGGCGTGCGACGTACGCCAGCCCTTCGGCCCGAACAGGCTCCGGCTGATGACCGTGGCGGACCCGGAGCTGGCCGGCGTTGTCTCCCGGGTGCTCGGAAACCGGGCCACGCCTATGGGTGGTGAGGGGCAGGGCGCCTACGCGGGCGGCCTGAGCGTCTACACGGCGGACTGCCGGTCCGGGCGGGTCGCGTTCGTGGCGCATGAGCCGGGGAAGGAAAGCGAGTCGCACGACGACAAGTCACTCGCCCTTGCCGTTCTGCCGTCGTACGTCAAGGCGGAAGCGAAGCGCGTCGGCTGCGGCGAGATGAACGTGAAGGTGCCCAGTAACCCCGCGCCGTGAGGGTGGCGATCGGGAAGGGCAGCGGCCACGGGCCCCAGTTCGGCCTGGGGTTGACCAGTAGTTCACTATCTCGTTGAACCGGTGGAGCACATACCGGACGGTGTCACTGTCAAAGGACAACTGCTGTTCAAGTCACTTCCGTCGAACTCACGTACCCCAAGGGAAAGGGGTGGCCAACCAGGGGCCTGCAGGTGCAGGCTGGCCCGTTTCCCATCGTGAGGAGAAGTACATGGAGATCCGGCCGCTTGAGGAGTTGCGCGCCGCGGACGATCTGTCCCTGGCATTCAACCCCTATGGGCTCGGCGGCCGCATGAAGCCCGAGGACGCCGCGGAGTTCCAGCAGCGTCAGATCACCGACTGCGACCTGACGGCGAGTGTCGCGGCTGGAACACGCGACTCCTTCGAGCGGCTGCGCACCGTCTTCGCCTACGGCGTGCTGTGCTACGACGTGTACACCGTGGTCGGCGACCAGACGCTCCTCATCTACGAGCAGGCGTTGCGCGACCGCTTCATGGAGTGGTGCGCCGGCATCATCACCTTCCGCGCCCCCCAGGCCCCGGACGTCTCCTACACCGTCATGTCATACGACGACGTCAAGAAGCGCTCGGACAGGATGACGCGACAACGCGCGAAGCTGGTCGTCGGCACCCAGGCCATCGAGTTCAACGGGATGCTGCACGGGCTCCGCCTGTGGGCGCGTACGGCGGGTCTACTCCGCGGGCGGCGCAGCCGCGCGGTCGAAGAGGCGCTGGCCAGGCTGCGCAACTACGTTGCCCATCCCTCCGGCCACCATGTCGACACCCCCGTCGAGGCGGCCCGAACCGTGCAGGATCTGGCGGAGCTGATCAACCAGCTGTGGGGGCAGGCCACTCCCGGTGGGCGCCTGTACCCGGCGCCTCTGCGCCGGGAGATCGCCGTGCTGAGCTGGAACGGTTCGGGGCAGGCGCGGATGGAGCCCGCCAACGCTCTCGCCGTCCCCGGCCCCTTGGAAGATCAGGAGGGCAACGAGTACCAGCACGTCGTGGTGCGGGCCATCCCCTTCGTGCCGGACAGCCGCTGGAATGACGCTCACTGGGCGGAGTTCGATACCCGCTACGAGACCACGCGGTTCCCGACGGATTACCTGTGGGGGCCGGGCAGCCGAGAGGAGGCCCGGGCGTGGCTGGAGCAGGAGCGTCCCGAGGGGGACAGCGTCGATTTCACCGACAGGGTGTTCCTCGTCCAGGACCACGAACGCCTGCTGCCGCCGAGGCGGCCGACGGTGGCGGCCGGGATACCCGACAACGAACGCGTCGGGGTCTGGCATGCCGTGCGGGCCGACTTTCCCGACGACGCCTTCGCACACGTCCGAGGCTCCGGAGATCGCAGCGCCGGTCATGCCCGCCGCCCCGGTAACTGTCCTGCCTGCTCTGCTCAAGCCCTTGGCTCCGGCTCCTACGACGAAGCCTTTCGCGCTGCTGCAGCCGTCCTCGGACCGATCCAGGCGGTACAGCTGCCCTCCGTCCGGCTCCCCTCGTCGATCTTCTGGCCCGACCGACCCTGAGCAGTACAACGCGAGGTATGGCCGGACGGGGCGCTCGATCGCGTCCAGGGACTGCGTGACGTCCAGCTTGTTCGGACCGCCCGGGGAGTCCTCTCAGTCGCACTCGTGGACGACCGTGCCCACAATGCCGCCGCGCCTGCCCCAGGAGCCGACGACATCCAGCCCGACCGACCCGACGCCGAACCCGGACCACACTCAGGACGCGCCGAGCGACGAGGGCAGCATCAGCGGCGCAACGCCTGACCGGCCCCTGATCGCGTGAAGCGCCCGCCCGGCCCGAACCAGTGGCCGGTCGGGCGCCGTCATGTCCGCCATGACGAAGCTGCACCAGGTTGAGCTCGGATAGGTGTCCATCACGATCCACGGGGCCGATGACGCGACGGCGACCACGATGGCGGAGGCGCTGAGTCGCTGCCACACCATCATCGGGCCGAGCCGCCCGTACCGGATCCCCGGCGAGCCGGGCGTACGTGTCCACGTGTACGGCCATACGGACCCCGCCGATGTCGACGAGGAGGGCGCACCCACCGGCAGTTGGGCCCTGCACTGAGGGTGTGGGAGAGCTGACTCCCGCGGCCTTGGAGGTCGGCGAGCCCCCCTGTCATGAATTGCCGTTGGGGCCGACCTGCACTGTTATGCGGCGGAGCGACGCTAAAAATGTTACCCACCTCAGGGGCCGTTGGGTAAATTAAAAGGGTCGCACCCCAGCATGATTCTGCCAGTCGCCGAGACGACTCCGCGATAGTGATACTGTACGTCCCGCATTACCTTCCAGACCGCCGTGGGTTACGACGGCCGTGTGACCCACACACGGGAAAGGGAGGTAATGATGCACGACCCGCAGAATCACCCGCAGGGTGAGGAAGATCCACCTTCCGAACGGGAGGGGGAGACGCCGCCCCCCTGGGTGCGGAGGACCCAACTGGCCGCCAAGGTTGCCTACATGGTCCTCGAAGCCGCTACGGCAACATTGACGCTGTGGCAGGCGATCTGCAACCGGTAAGGGCCCACTTCGCACGTCAGTGACGCGCAAGGTAGGCCCCTCACGATTGCACAGAGGGCTCGCGTCTAGCTTTCCACGGCGGCGCGGGCCCTCGCTTGTTTTCGCTGCGAGGCTAGCACAAATCACTTGCGCTAGCGCAAGTGGCCAATTCAATCAGCCTTTAGAATCTTCGAACATTTAGCGCGCAGCCATTTGAATTCTCCCCACTGAAACGCGCGACAGATTTTGCGCGGGTTCCGCAAATTGCAGTTGGATGATTTCACTGACCCGCGCGAGGCATTTGATGCATCGACATCGCGGGGCGGGGGCTCCTGCGGGTGCGATGGGAGCCGTGCAGTTGTGGGTGAGTGCGAGGGTGAGTAAGTGAGTAAAGTACGTGCGCTTGTGAAAGCCGCAGGTCGGCCCACCTGTCACACGATCCACAGGGCCCGACAGGCACCCTTGGCCGTACACGTAGACACGTACGCCGGCGGACACCGTCGACGACGAGGCGTGTACGCATGACCCCGTGAACGAGGCGCATCACGCGTCGTATCCCGCAATGGACCGCGGCGGTCTGGCGGGGCGGCAAGTTGCTTGCCGTGGACACAGACCTCGCCGGCCACGAACTGTTTGCCGTGGACGACGCCGAGCGCTCATCGGTCGTGCGCCTCTGCTCACCGATGGCAGCGTCGCCACGTCGGACAACGAGGTCCTCGCCTCTGACACACCACTGACCCCTGACTGAACACCCCTGACCGCGCGGGGAAGCAACCTCAGGGGTAACCATGCGCTGAGCGTTCTACTTGGCGAGCGATGCCAACTGAAGTGCCGACCGCACGAGGAAACGGGCCGCCTACCTGCAAGGATGCGCCGTAAATCGAACACATGATGCAATAGTTGCTATGCGTTGCTCTGCTCTCCCCGAGGACTTGGTCACCGCGCAGCGTGCCTGGGAACGGACCTATCGAAGCCTGGCCGACCCGGCCAATCGACAGCGGACGACAGCCCTGCGCCGCCGCCTGCTGGAGCTGTCGGTCCAGGTGTGGTGGCACCCCTACTGGCAGCAGGCCGGGGCCGGGCAGCGGGCGGCGCTCCGTTCCTCGGTGCTGGAGCTGGAACCACGGGCCCGGTAGGTGACCAGCTTGCACGGTGACCGGCGGGCGGCTGGATCCTCTCCGGCCGACATAGCGCTGACGCTGCCGGACGGGCAGACCGTGCGGGTCCGGCTCCACGCGCGCCGAGAGGTCGCCGGGCCCCATCCGTGGCGATACCTCGTGGGCTTCCCCTCCTGGGTGGCGCGCCCGGACGGGGTCGAGGCGGCCGAGTACACCGTCTGGGTGACCGATCGGCAGCTGACGCCCATCGAAGGAGTGGATCTTTCCGGCGTGCCGACCCGGCGTCTGCCCGGCCCCCCCCCACCCCCCACCACAGCCAGCCCCCGGCTGGGTGGTCCGACCCGCGCCCGGACACCGGGGCCGGACGGTCGTGCACGACGCCACGTGCCGCCATGCCGCAGGCGGAGGGATCGCCGGGCAGCGGGGAGGGCTGGATCACTGCGGCAGCCTAACGAGGCATCCGCACGTTCGCGGACGACAGAGCCCCCGGATTCCACAGCGTGGAATCCGGGGGGGCGGGGTGGCGGAGAGGGGGGTTTTGGGGGAGGACAGCTAAAGGTGGTTGGGTGGGGTGGGCCCGCCCGGCGGCAAAGGCGGGGCCAGGC
>NZ_JBHTSF010000270.1:0-7657 GCF_042795295.1 Streptomyces sp. NPDC056486 | reverse complement strand
GTGCCGAGACGCCCGCCGAAGCGCCGGTCGCCGAGCCCGCCGCGGCCGCGGCCGAGGCCGAGCCTGAAGAGACCACTCCCGCCCCGCGCCGCCGCCGTGCCACCCGCCGCGCCTCCGCGCCTGCCGGTGCGCCGCAGGCTGCCGAGGCCGCCGCCGAGACGCCCGTGGCAGCCGAGCCCGCCGCCGAGACACCCGCCGCCGCGCCCGAGGCGCAGCCGGAGTCCGGCGACGCCGCCCCGCGCCGTGCCCGCCGCCGCGCGACCCGCGGTTCGGCCGCGCCCGCCGCGGAGACGCAGGCCGCCGAGCAGGCCCCTGCCGCCCCCGCCGCCGAGCCGAAGGCCGAAGCCGCGCCCGCCGCGAGCAAGCAGACCCCCGAAGCGGAGCCCGCCGAAGAGGACGCGCCCACCGGCCGCCGTCCCCGCCGTGCCACCCGCAAGGCCGCCGCCGGATTCTCGGCGCCCGCCCCGACGCGGGCCCGCAAGGCGCGTGCCGGTGACAGCGAGGAGGGTTCCGGAAGGAAGCCGCGCCCCGCCGTCGCCGTCTTCCAGGCGCCGGTGTTCGCCGCGCCGATGTTCCAGACCCCCGAGAGCGCGGCTGCCGCTGCCGCCGCCGAAGCGGCCGACGAGCCCGCCGAAGAAGAGGTCGAGGCCGAGCCCGTCGCCGCCGCACCGGTGGTGGAGGAGGAGACCGGAGGGCGCCGTCGCCGCAACCGCCGCCGGGCCGCCGAAGAGCAGCCCGCCGCCGAGCGTGAACCCGCCAAGCCCGCCGCGAAGGCCGTCGAGGCCGAGGCCCCCGAGCCCGAAGAGGCCGAGGACACCGCCGCGGAGAGTGACAGCGACAACGACAACGACGAGTCCGACGACTCCGGTGAGCGCCACGGCCGCCGTCGCCGTCGTGGTGGCCGTCGCCGCCGCCGCGGTGAGTCCGCCGACGACTCCGACCAGCAGGACGCGGACGCCGACTCCGACACGGACGCCGCTGAGGACGTCAAGGACACCGAGGACGCCAAGCACGCGGCCGAGCAGGACGATGACGACGCCGACGACAACGGCTCGGGCGCCGGTTCGAGCAGCAGCCGTCGCCGCCGTCGCCGCCGCCGTCGCGCCGGTGACTCCGGTGAGGCCGAGAACACCGCGGACGGCGACCCGGAGCGCACGGTCGTCAAGGTCCGTGAGCCGCGCAAGAAGGAAGAGCGCGAGCTGGGCACCGGCGCCGACGAGGTCACGTCCATCAAGGGCTCGACCCGTCTCGAGGCCAAGAAGCAGCGCCGCCGCGAAGGCCGCGAGCAGGGCCGTCGTCGTGTGCCGATCATCACCGAGGCCGAGTTCCTGGCGCGCCGCGAGGCCGTCGAGCGTGTGATGGTCGTCCGCCAGAACGGCGAGCGCACCCAGATCGGCGTCCTTGAGGACAACGTGCTCGTCGAGCACTACGTCAACAAGGAGCAGGCGACCTCGTACGTGGGCAACGTCTACCTCGGCAAGGTGCAGAACGTCCTGCCGTCGATGGAGGCCGCCTTCATCGACATCGGCAAGGGCCGCAACGCCGTGCTCTACGCCGGTGAGGTCAACTTCGAGGCGCTCGGCATGGCCAACGGGCCGCGCCGCATCGAGTCGGCCCTGAAGTCGGGCCAGTCGGTCCTCGTGCAGGTCACGAAGGACCCGATCGGCCACAAGGGCGCCCGCCTCACCAGCCAGGTCTCGCTGCCGGGCCGCTACCTGGTCTACGTGCCCGAGGGCTCGATGACCGGCATCAGCCGCAAGCTGCCCGACACCGAGCGCGCGCGTCTGAAGACCATCCTCAAGAAGATCGTCCCCGAGGACGCGGGCGTCATCGTGCGCACCGCGGCCGAGGGCGCGAGCGAGGACGAGCTGCGCCGTGACGTCGAGCGTCTGCAGCAGCAGTGGGAAGAGATCCAGAAGAAGGCGAAGAACGGCGGCGCCGCGCCGACCCTTCTGTACGGCGAGCCGGACATGACCGTCCGTGTCGTCCGCGACATCTTCAACGAGGACTTCTCCAAGGTCATCGTCAGCGGAGAGGAGGCCTGGGACACCATCCACGGGTACGTCTCCCATGTCGCCCCCGACCTGGCCGACCGCCTGCAGCGCTGGACCTCCGAGGTCGACGTCTTCGCGACGTACCGCATCGACGAGCAGCTGATGAAGGCTCTGGACCGCAAGGTCTGGCTGCCCAGCGGCGGCTCGCTGGTGATCGACAAGACCGAGGCGATGATCGTCGTCGACGTCAACACCGGCAAGTTCACCGGGCAGGGCGGCAACCTCGAAGAGACCGTGACGAGGAACAACCTCGAAGCGGCCGAGGAGATCGTGCGCCAGCTGCGCCTGCGTGACCTCGGTGGCATCGTCGTCATCGACTTCATCGACATGGTGCTCGAGTCCAACCGGGACCTGGTCCTGCGCCGTCTGCTCGAATGCCTTGGCCGTGACCGTACGAAGCACCAGGTGGCCGAGGTCACCTCGCTCGGTCTCGTGCAGATGACCCGTAAGCGGGTCGGCCAGGGCCTCCTGGAGTCCTTCTCCGAGACCTGCGTCCACTGCAACGGCCGCGGCGTGATCGTGCACATGGAGCAGCCGACCGCCGCCGGTGGTGGCGGCAAGCGCAAGAAGCGCGGGCGCGGCGGCTCCGAGCAGGGCCAGGAGCACACGCACGAGCACGAGAGCCACGAGACGCACGACAGTCACGACACAGCCGACGAGGTCGAGACCGAGTCCGAGGCCGAGGTCGCCGCGGAGGCCGCTGCCCCGGTGGCGCTTCCCGAGCCGGACTTCGTGCCGGACGAGGAGCTCTACAGCAGCGCGTCCGAGGCCGAGGCCGCAGCTTCCCGTGGTGGCCGTTCGCGCCGCAGGGCGACCCGTCGGGCCTCGGCTCCGGCCGGTGCCCCGAAGGCGGAGACCGCGCCCACGGCGGAGAGCGCCCCGAAGTCGGAGAAGAAGCGGTCCAAGTCCAGGAAGGCCGCCACGGCCGAGGCTCCGGCCGCCGAGGACCCGGTCGTCGAGGCTCCGGTCGCCCCGGCACAGGAGGAGGCTGCTCCGCAGGCTGCTCCCGCCGCCGTCGAGGCCGCTCCTGACGCGCCCGTGGACGATGCCGCTCCCAAGGGACGTACGCGCCGTCGTGCGACCCGTAAGGCGACGTCGCCCGCAGGTTCGCCGAAGAGCGCACAGAGCGCCGAGCCGGAAGCCGCCGAGGTGATCGTCACCGAGGCGCCCAAGGCGGAGCCCGTCGCGGAGCCGGTCGCCGCCGAGCCGGTGGCCGAGGCCCCCGCCGACGCCGCCCCGGCCCGTCCGCGCCGCCGTGCGGTCCGCAAGGCCACCGCGCCGACCACGTCCGACGAGGCGGCCGTCCTGGTCGTCCCGTCGGCCGAGAAGGCCGCTCAGGCCCCGGCAGAGGCCACGGAGAAGCCCGAGGCGGACACCGCCGAGGAAGCCGCTCCGGCCAAGAAGACGGCGCGTAAGACCGCCGCCAAGAAGGCGCCCGCGAAGAAGGCCGCCACCAAGAAGACCGCGACCGCCGCCAAGAAGACGGCCGCAAAGAAGACGACGGCCAAGAAGGCGTCGAAGACGACGAAGAAGACCGCGGCGGCGGAGCAGGCGCCGGCCGGCGTCAACGCCTCCGCGGCCGACGAGGGCTGACCCCCTCCTTCTTTAGTCCGTATGTATGTCCGGGTGCCCCCGGCATGGTGATCTTGCCGTGCCGGGGGCATCTCGTTGTGGGAACTTGGAACAGAGTGAAGTACCTGTAAAACTCATGCGGTTGATGAACGAACGCGCGAGCGTGGCGTCTGGGGAGACGTTCCGTTCGCGTCAGGGGAGGGGATGGACGATGGCGCACGGTCGCCTGAGAGGCACGGGACGTCACCGTGCCGTGAAGCAGGTCAAGGGCGGACGCCAGGCCGTCGCGCTGGCCACGGTCCTGTCGGCGGCGGGCATCCAGACGGTGAGCGCCATGGGGACGGCGGGGGCGGACGATTCCGCACCGCCACTGGCCGAGGCGCCGATCTTCAACGACCCGCTGGGCACCCCCGAGCAGCAGTACGCGATACGGACCCGCCTGATCGAGCTGACGAACGCCGCGGTGCCGGGGTCGACCATCAAGGTCGCGGTCTACCACGTGTGGGAGGCCTCGGTCGTGGACGCGCTCGTGGCGGCCAAGAACCGCGGTGTGCACGTACAGATGCTGCTCGACGAGACCAGCAGGAGCGATCGCCCCACGAACACCTCGTACAGCAGGCTGGCGGCAGAGCTGGGCACCGACAAGAACAAGTCGTCCTTCGTGCGGCTCTGCCCGGCGAACAAGTCCTGCCTGGGCGATCCCCAGTACGGCAAGTCCATCATGCACAACAAGTTCTGGCTGTTCTCGCAGGTCGAGGGCGCCAGGGACATCGTCGTGCAGACCACGTCGAACTCGACGCCCTCGGCGCACACGAGGTTCTTCAACGACGCGCTGCAGCTCCCGAACAACCCGACGATGTACGAGGCGTACGCCGACTACTTCACCGAAATGATCGGCAAGGACTGGCGGAACTGGGACTACCGCACGGTCAGCGACGGCCTCTACAAGGCGTACTTCTTCCCGCGCTCCGGCACGGTCAACGAGACCGACACGATGTACTCGGTCCTGAACAACGTGCAGTGCAACTACAAGGACGCGGCCGGCGTCGCCCGGCACACCAATGTCCGCGCCTCGATCTTCAAGATCACCCGGAAGCAGATCGCCGACAAGCTCGTCTCGCTCAAGAAGGCGGGCTGCACGGTGAGCATCGTGTACGCCGAGACCGACAGCGCCAAGAGCCAGGGCGGCACCCCCGGCACCTGGGAGACGCTGCACAAGTCCGGCGGACCCACGATCCGCTGCTTCAACGACGACCGGGACCCGCTGCACCCCGGAACCAAGCTGGTGACGCCCTACATCATCCACTCGAAGTACCTGCTCATCGACGGCAAGTACGACGGCAAGCAGAACAAGATCTCCTTCACGGGATCGCAGAACTACACGGCGCCCGCCCTGCGCGAGAACGACGAGGCGATCGTGAAGGTCGACGACGACTCCGTGCACGACGCGTACCGCGGCCACTTCGACCGCGTACGGGCCGTTGCCTGGCCCGGGACGGCCGACAAGACCGACTTGTGCAAGGGCGTCAAGCCGCTGCCGCCGGACGGTGAGAAGCCGGTTTGACCCTTCCGGTCGAGCCCCGTAATCTTGACCGTCGGCGTGTCAGTAGGTACGCCCTACCCCTGTAAACCTGATTTCCTTCCGACGCCTGGCGTCCGGGAGAGGCCGACCGCGTTATGCGGGCGGCTGGACTGCGGGGGTCCCGTTCCGAGCGAGAGAGAGATCCGTGTACGCCATCGTGCGCAGCGGTGGTCGCCAGCACAAGGTTGCTGTCGACGACATCGTTGAGGTTGACAAGCTTCCCACCGCCAAGGTTGGCGACACCGTAGAGCTCTCTACGCTGCTCGTCGTCGACGGCGATGCCGTGACGAGCGACCCGTGGGTGCTTGCCGGTATCAAGGTCACGGCCGAGGTCGTGGACCACCACAAGGGTGCCAAGATCGACATCCTTCGTTACAAGAACAAGACCGGCTACCGCCGTCGCCAGGGTCACCGCCAGCAGTACACGGCGATCAAGGTCACCGGTATCCCCACGGCTGCGAAGTAAGGGACTGAGACATGGCACACAAGAAGGGCGCATCTTCCACTCGGAACGGGCGCGATTCGAATGCTCAGCGGCTCGGCGTGAAGCGCTTCGGCGGTCAGACCGTCAACGCCGGTGAGATCCTGGTCCGCCAGCGTGGCACGCACTTCCACCCCGGCTCGAGCGTCGGCCGTGGCAAGGACGACACGCTGTTCGCGCTGGCCGCCGGTGCGGTCGAGTTCGGCACCCACCGTGGCCGCAAGGTCGTGAACATCGTTCCGGTCGCCTGAATCAGGCTTCCGTAGAACAGGTTCTTCGCGAGGGCGGACCTCACTTCCCTGTCGGGAAGCGGGTCCGCCCTTCGCGTGTTACACCTAGGGGCATTTCGCCCCTGACTTTCCGTACGTTTCTGGAGGCACATCCCATGACCACCTTCGTGGACCGCGTCGAGCTGCACGTCGCCGCGGGTAGCGGGGGCCACGGCTGTGCCTCCGTCCACCGTGAGAAGTTCAAGCCGCTCGGCGGCCCCGACGGTGGCAACGGCGGCCGTGGCGGAGACGTGATCCTGGTCGTCGACCAGTCGGTCACGACCCTGCTCGACTACCACCACTCCCCGCACCGCAAGGCCACCAACGGTGCGCCCGGTGCCGGTGACAACTGCTCCGGCAAGGACGGCCAGGACCTGGTCCTGCCCGTGCCGGACGGCACCGTCATCCTCGACAAGGACGGCAACGTCCTCGCCGACCTGGTCGGCCAGGGCACGACGTACGTCGCCTCGCAGGGCGGCCGCGGCGGCCTGGGCAACCGGGCACTCGCCTCGGCCCGCCGCAAGGCGCCCGGCTTCGCCCTCCTCGGCGAGCCGGGCGAGGGCGGCGATGTCGTCCTGGAGCTCAAGACGGTCGCCGACGTCGCGCTCGTGGGCTACCCGAGCGCGGGCAAGTCCTCGCTGATCTCGGTCCTGAGCGCCGCCAAGCCGAAGATCGCGGACTACCCCTTCACGACGCTCGTCCCCAACCTCGGTGTGGTGACGGCCGGTTCGACCGTCTACACGATCGCCGACGTACCGGGTCTGATCCCGGGCGCAAGCCAGGGCAAGGGCCTCGGCCTCGAGTTCCTGCGGCACGTCGAGCGGTGCAGCGTCCTGGTGCACGTCCTGGACACGGCGACGCTCGAGTCCGACCGTGACCCCGCATCCGACCTCGACATCATCGAGGAGG
Source organism: Streptomyces sp. NPDC056486 (assembly GCF_042795295.1). Taxonomy (NCBI): domain Bacteria; kingdom Bacillati; phylum Actinomycetota; class Actinomycetes; order Kitasatosporales; family Streptomycetaceae; genus Streptomyces; species Streptomyces sp. NPDC056486. The sequence continues at coordinate 790 of NZ_JBHTSF010000270.1, read as the reverse complement.
AGCTGCGGCAGTACGGCGCGGGCCTGGAGAACCGGCCGCGCGTCGTCGTCCTCAACAAGATCGACGTACCGGACGGCCAGGACCTCGCGGACCTGGTCCGGCCCGACCTGGAGGCACGCGGCTACCGCGTCTTCGAGGTGTCGGCCATCGCGCACAAGGGGCTCAAGGAGCTCTCCTTCGCGCTCGCCGAGGTCGTGGGCGCCGCGCGTGCCGCGAAGCCGAAGGAGGAGGCGACCCGCGTCGTCATCCGTCCCAAGGCCGTGGACGACACGGGCTTCACCGTCAAGCTCGGCGACGACGGCATCTACCGCGTGCGCGGCGAGAAGCCGGAGCGCTGGGTGCGCCAGACCGACTTCAACAACGACGAGGCCGTCGGCTACCTCGCGGACCGGCTGAACCGCCTCGGTGTCGAGGACGGCTTGCTGAAGGCGGGCGCGCGCAGCGGCGACGGCGTCGCCATCGGCCCCGAGGAGAACGCGGTCGTCTTCGACTGGGAGCCGTCGGTGATGGCCGGTGCGGAGATGCTCGGCCGCCGCGGCGAGGACCACCGCCTGGAGGAGCCCCGCCCCGCGGCCCAGCGCCGCAGGGACCGCGACACCGACCGCGACGAGGCGGAGAAGGCGTACGACGACTTCGAGCCGTTCTAGGCAGGTTCTGGCGGGGGCGCCCCGGACAGCTGGACAGTGAGAAGGGCCCCGGAGCTTTTGCTCCGGGGCCCGTCTCTTGTTAGTTCACCGTGCGGGTGCGTGGGGGCTTTTCGCGCAGTTACCCGCGCCCCATAAGGGCGGGC